>JAFKJZ010000193.1 GCA_017305815.1 Hyphomicrobiales bacterium | reverse complement strand
TGCCGGCGTCTGGACCATCAGCCATGACAGCATGTCGAATGACGGTCCCGATCCGGCGGCCGATCGCACCATCCATATCGACCGCTTCACCGGCAACGTCCTGGCGGATGTGCGCTATGCCGATTATTCGCCCTATGCCAAGGCGATGGCCTGGGGCATCGCGCTCCACGAGGGCGATCTCGGCGTCTGGAACTTCGTGCTGAACACGGTGTTCTGCCTGTCCGTCATCGGCGTGGCCGTTTCCGGCCTGGTGATGTGGTGGCGGCGGCGGCCGAGCGGGGCGGGAAGGCTGGCGGCGCCGCCGCGGCCTGAAGATGTGCCGTTCTGGAAGGGAGCGGCGGCGCTGGTCGTCGTCCTCGGCATCGCCTTTCCGCTGGCCGGGGCAGCCATCGTCGCCGTGCTCCTGCTCGACGCGACGCTCCTGCGCCTCCTGCCCGGCCTCCGGCGCGCGCTCGCCTGACCCGCGCGCGGTACTTCTCAAAACGACGCGGCGGGGCGCGAACTCCGCCGCATTCTCGGATCTCGACCGAGGCAAGGACCGCGTCAATCGTGGCGCAGCGCAGGTCGTGCAGCGAGCCGATGGCTCCGCCGATTTCATCGTCAGGAATGCGGAAAGCGAGTGCGACCGCAAGCCATCATGTTTCAGAAAGACGAATGGCTTGGAAAATTGATGGAGCCGAGGGGAATCGAACCCATGACCTCTGCAGTGCGATTGCAGCGCTCTCCCATCTGAGCTACGGCCCCGTCGCGTCGCGACGGGCGCCATTTAGAGGGGGGCACCGAGGGCTGTCAAGCGCTCTGCGAAGTGTGGTGTGGAAGGACGGGCGCGAAGGCCGGCCTTGCCGGCGCACGCTTCGGCCGGGGCCCGATCCGCGGGGCGGCAGGCGCTTCTTCCGTGCGGCCGGGAAGCCCGTTGGCGTTTCCCGGGCTTCGGGGCGCGCTCGCTATTCGTCGCTTGGGCCGGCCGGCGCCGTCCGGGCCGGACGCGCCCGCTCCGGCGCGGATTTGCCGGCGGCGAGAAGCGCCGCGTCCCCGGGTTGCGATGGCGACAGGCGACCGCTACATCAGGAGCGACCTGTTCCGCGTCAGATCCGGGAAACCCATGCGCGCTATCCTCGACGTCGTTATGATCGCCCTCAACCTCTATTGGTGGATCGTGATCGCCAGCGCCCTGTTCAGCTGGCTCTACGCCTTCGGCGTGGTCAATCCGCGCAACCAGGTCGTGTCGTCGATCGGCCGCTTCCTCTACCAGGCGACCGAGCCGCCGCTGCGCCGCATCCGCGCCTTCATGCCCAATCTCGGCGCGATCGACATCTCGCCCATCATCCTGCTGCTCGGCATCATCCTGATCCAGCAGGTCATCATCCGGTACATCTACCCGAACGTGTTTTGAGCGAGGCCGGTTTCTATCGCGTCGGCGACGGCCATGTCGTGGTGCAGTTGCGGCTGACGCCGAAGGCCGGCCGCGATGGGCTCGACGGCGTCGGCGAGCTCTCCGACGGACGCCAGGTGCTGCTGGCGCGGGTGCGGGCGGTGCCGGACAAGGGAGCCGCCAACGCGGCTATCGAGGCGGTGCTGGCGAAGGCCGCCGGCGTGCCGCGTTCGGCGGTCACGATTCTCTCCGGCCATACGGCGCGGCTGAAGAGCCTGCGCATCGAGGGCGACGCGGACGCGATCGTCCGGCGGCTCGGCGGCCCCGGGCTGAGCCCGGAACCCCGCAGCTTCGATTCCTAGTGCGT
>JAFKJZ010000439.1 GCA_017305815.1 Hyphomicrobiales bacterium | reverse complement strand
CGGGCGGCTAGTTGCCGCCGCCGTAATAGAGCAGCCGCGTCAGAAGCGTGTAGTTCGCCTCCGACGCCATGATGGCGACGAAGACCAGAACCAGCAGCGGCGGCAGCAGGATGGCGTAGATCAGCGTCAGCCGCTCCCAGGCCATGTGCATGAAGATGGCGACGATCAGCCCTGCCTTCAGCAGCATGAACAGCACGATCAGCGTCCAGCGCAGCCAGCCATGCAGGCCGACATAATCGACCAGGTAGGAACAGGCGCTGAGCACGAACAGCCAGGCCCAGACGGCGAGATAGAGCTTGACCGGATGGTGCTGCACGTCGGCGGGCGGCGGCTCCCCGGCGGGCTTGCCGATATCGGCATGAACGATCGCTTCGGCCATGCGAACCTCCTACCAGAGGTAAAAGAAGGCGAAGATGAAGACCCAGACGAGATCGACGAAGTGCCAGTACAGGCCCATGATCTCGATCGTCTCGTAGCGGCCCTTGCGGCTGGTGAAGAAGCCGCGCCGGCCGGTGTCGAAATCGCCGCGCAGCACCTTGCGCGCCAGGATGATCAGGAAGATCACGCCGACAGTGACATGGGTGCCGTGGAAGCCGGTGATCATGAAGAAGGTCGAGCCGAACTGCGGCGCGCCCCAAGGATTGCTCCAGGGCCGGACGCCCTCGCGGATCAGCTTGGTCCACTCGAATGCCTGCATGCCGACGAAGCAGGCGCCGAACAGCGCCGTCACCAGCATCAGTGTCCCGGCCTTTCGCCGCTCGCGCAGATAGCCATAGTGCACCGCCAGCGCCATGGTGCCCGAGCTGGAAATCAGCACGAAGGTCATGATCGCGATCAGGATCAGCGGCACCTCGGTGCCGCCGATCTGAAGCGCGAACACTTCGCTGGGGTTCGGCCATGGCACGGTCGTCGACATCCGCACCGTCATGTAGGCGACGAGGAAGCAGCCGAAGACGAAGGTGTCGGAGAGCAGGAACACCCACATCATCGCCTTGCCCCACGACACGCCCTTGAAGGCGTTGCGGTCCGAGGCCCAGTCGGCGAGGAAGCTCGGCCAGCCGGAAGCGGCGCGACGGCCGCCGGCGGCAGTTGAAGGGGCGAGATCGGCGGGATGATCGGTCATGTGCGCCTCCTCACGTCAGGAGCTGGCGGCAGATGGCGACGAAGTCGCCGAGCCAGTTCGCCAGCAGTCCGAGCAGCACCAGCCAGATCAGCAGCAGCGCGTGCCAGTAGGTGGCGCAGAGCTCGACGCCGAGCCGCAGTTGCGCGACGCCGGCGCCGCGCTGCATGCGCCAGGTGACGCGGCCGAGCGCCGCCAGCCCGCCGAGGACATGCAGCCCGTGTAGGGCGGTGATCAGGTAAAAGAAGGCATTCGCCGGATTGGTCGCGAGATAGTAGCCCTCGATCTCGAGCTGCCGCCAGGCGATCAACTGGCCGATGACGAAGAGCGCCGCGGTGGCGCCTGCCGCCAGCACGCCGGCCCGCACCCCGTCCGCATCGTCGCGCCCGGCGGCGAGCCGCGCCGTTTCAAGCGAGAGGCTGCTCAGCGCCAGCACCCCGGTATTGATCCAGAGGATGCCGGGCATCCGCACCGCTTCCCAGTCGCCGAGGCTGGCTCGCATCAGATAGGCGCTGATGGTGAGCGCGAAGAGCGAGCCGACCACGGCGAGGAAGACGGCGAGGCCGACCTTGGCCACGCGAGCGCCCGACGGATCAGCGGCGGGAAAGCGGCCGACGACACCGGTCTCCAGCCAGGGCTTCGCAAGGATGCCCTGACGCCAGAGCCAGGCGAAGGCGATCAGGATGATGACGGCGAGAAAGGCAAGGATCAGGCTCATCGCGCGCCCTCCGCGACGGCATGGCCCGGCATGTCCGGATCCAGTCCCGGCTGGTTCTGCGGCACGAAATCCTCCGCCGCCCCCGGCACGGAATAGTCGTAGGCCCAGCGATAGACGACCGGCAGCTCGGCGCCCCAGTTGCCATGTGCCGGCGGCGTCTCCGGGGTCTGCCATTCGAGCGTGGTCGCCCGCCACGGATTGCCGCCGGCCTCGCGGCCGTGCCTGACGCTCCAGGCGAGATTGAACAGGAACAGCACCTGCGTCGCACCGACGATGAGGGCCGCGACCGTGATCCAGACGTTCAGCACCGCCGCCGAATGGGGCACGAAAGCAGTGTCGCCCATCTCGTAATAGCGCCGGGGCACGCCAAGCAGGCCGAGATAGTGCATCGGGAAGAAGATGGCGTAGGCGCCGAGGAAGGTGATCCAGAAATGGATCTTGCCGAGCGTCGGGTTCAGCATCCGCCCGGTGATCTTCGGATACCAGTGATAGAGGGCGCCGAAGATCACGAGAATCGGCGCGACCCCCATCACCATGTGGAAATGCGCCACCACGAACATCGTATCGGAGAGCGGCACGTCGACGACGACATTACCGAGGAACAGCCCGGTCAGCCCGCCATTGACGAAGGTGACGATGAAGCCGAGCGCGAACAGCATCGGCACGGTGAAATGGATGTCGCCGCGCCAGAGCGTCAGCACCCAGTTGTAGACCTTGAGCGCGGTCGGCACCGCGATGATCAGCGTCGTCGTGGCGAAGAAGAAGCCGAAGCCCGGATTCATGCCGCTGACATACATGTGGTGCGCCCACACCACGAAGGAGAGCGCGCCGATGATGACGATCGCCCAGACCATCATCCGGTAGCCGAAGATGTTCTTGCGGGCGTGCGTGCTGATGAGGTCGGAGACGATGCCGAAGGCCGGCAGCGCGACGATATAGACCTCGGGATGGCCGAAGAACCAGAACAGGTGCTGGAACAGGATCGGGCTGCCGCCGGCATAAGGCGCCTGCTCGCCGGTTACGACGATCGCCGGCATGAAGAAGCTGGTGCCGAACAGCCGGTCGAACAGCATCATCACCGCGCCGACGAAAAGCGCGGGGAAGGCGAGCAGCGCCATCACCGTGGCGGTGAAGATGCCCCAGATCGTCAGCGGCATCCGCATCAGCGTCATGCCGCGCGTGCGCCCCTGCAGCACGGTGACGACATAGTTGAGCCCGCCCATGGTGAAGCCGATGATGAACAGCATCAGCGAGGCCAGCATCACGATGATGCCCCATTGCTGGCCGGGCGTGTTGGCGAGGATCGCCTGCGGCGGATAGAGCGTCCAGCCGGCGCCGGTCGGGCCGCCCGGCACGAAGAAGCCGGCGGCGAGCAGCAGCACCGCGACCAGGTAAATCCAGTAGGAAAGCATGTTGAGATAGGGGAACATCATGTCCCGCGCCCCGAGCATCAGCGGGATCAGGTAGTTGCCGAAGCCGCCGAGGAAGAGCGCGGTCAGCAGGTACACCACCATGATCATGCCGTGCATGGTGATGAACTGGTAATAGTGGTCGGCATCGAGGAAGGGCAGCAGGCCGGGAAAGGCGAGTTGCAGCCGCATCAGCCAGGACAGCACCAGCGCCACCAGCCCGATCGCCATTGCCGTCAGTCCATATTGAACCGCGATGACCTTGGCGTCCTGCGAGAAGACGTATTTCGTCACCCAGCTCTTCGGGTGGTAGAGATCGAGTTCGCCGCCTTCATGCGGCGCCTCGGCGTCGTGCCCGCCCGCTACCGGTTCGCCATACGTGACATCGACCATGAGCCGTCACCCCGCTGCGTTGCGGGGGCGTGGCGTCGAGCCCTCCCCCGTCCCTCTCCTGCCGTCGCCGTCGCAACGATCGATCGTCATCGCAGCGCTCCCGTCTGGAGCGCGCTCGTCTTGGCGGGTTGCATCTGCTCGAAGGTCTGCTGCTGGGCGAGCCAGGCCTGGTAGTCGGCCTCGGGCTCGACCACGACGAGCCCGCGCATATAGGGATGGCCGACGCCACAGAGCTCGGCGCACAGCACCTCGAAGCTGCCGGTGCGCGTCGGCGTCAGCCAGTAATAGGTGACCGAGCCGGGGATCATGTCCATCTTGGCGCGGAACTCCGGCACGAAGAAATCATGCACCACGTCGAGCGAACGCAGCAGCAACGCCACCGGCTTGCCGACCGGCAGATGCAGTTCGCCACCCTGCACGATGACGTCGTCGCGGCCGCGCGGATCGTCGGGATCGATGCCGAGCGGGTTGGTATCGCTGACGTCGCGCGTGTCGGCGGCGCCGAGCTTGCCGTCCTTGCCGGGCAGCCGATACGCCCATTGCCATTGCTGGCCGACCACCTCGACCGCGCTGGCGTCGGCCGGAACGCGGATGAAGCGCGCCCAGACGACCAGCCCAGGCGCCAGCATGGCGGCGACGCCGATCGCCGTGCCGATCGCGAGCCAGCTCTCCAGCCGCTTGTTCTCCGGCTCATAGGCGGCGCGCCGGCCGGGGCGGTGGCGGAAGCGCAGCACGCAATAGGCGAGGAAGAGGACGACGGCGGCGAAGACGGCGCCCGTGATCCAGAAGGTGATGTTGACGGTATCGTCGATATAGCCCCAGTTCGAGGCGATCGGCGTGAACCACCACGGGCTCAGGAAATGGAAGAGCACCGAGCCGACGACCACCAGAGCCAGCACTATCGCGATCAGCATCCTCTTGCTCCCTGCCGGACGGCGTCGGAACAGAATGCGTGCACGAACCCGAAGACGCGGCCGGCGTCTCCCGGTCATTCCTTGCGGCGACGAACGCTTCACGCCCGCCGCCTCTCTCCGATCCGGACCGTCCGCTGCAGCGACCCTGCGGCCGGCTACTGCTTCTTGCCGTCGGGCCCGAACTGCTTCAGGTAGGCGATGACGTTGTCAATGTCCGTCTGATCCTTGAGCCCCGGGAAGCTCATCTTGGTGCCGGGGATCTTGGCCTTTGGATTCTGGATGTATTCGCGGAAGATGGCCTCGTCCCAGACGATGCCGGAGTTCTTGTTGGCGGCCGAATAGCTGTATCCGGGCACCGAGCCGGTCTTGCGGCCGAACAGGCCGTTCAGCTCCGGCCCGACGGCGTTCTTGGCCGTCTCGCCGATCTGGTGACAGGCGCGGCACTTCAGGAACACCTTTTCGCCCTGTGCCGGATCGCCGGCGGCGCGCGCAACCGTCGGCAAGACGGCGAACATGAGCAAAGGAACCAGCAGCGTTGCGTAGCCCCGCTGAATCATCGAAGCCTCCCGACAACCGGACATCGCAGCCAAATCGGCTCGTTCTGCGCCGATTCCGCGACGAAACCGTCGCGGACGGCACGTATCGCGCGCAATCTAGCACATTTCCGCAAGGGAATGTCAGTTTAGAATGAATATGATCAAGGAATATAGGTAACGCGACGCGGCCGAACGGCCCTTGCCTCCGCCGGCCGAACAGGCTTGTCTTCCCGGCGACCGTTTCCGTCCAACAACACAACGCCAACGCGATAAACGCGGCGCCATGCCGGAGAAGCGAATGATCTACGAACTGCGCGTCTATTCCTGCCTGCCCGGTCGCATGCCGGCGCTGCAGAAACGCTTCCGCGAGCACACGCTCCGCCTGTGGGACCGGCACGGCATCCGGCAGGCCGGCTTCTGGACAACGCTGATCGGCCCGGCCAACAACGACCTCACCTATCTGATCGCGTGGGAGAGCCTGGCCGACCGCGAGAGCCGCTGGAACGCCTTCATGGCCGACCCGGAATGGCAGGCAGCCCGCGCCGACAGCGAGAAGGACGGCCTGATCGTCGCCAATGTCGCGAGCTCGTTCCTGCAGCCGACCGATTTTTCCTCGGTCCGCTAGGCCACCGAAGCGACGCGACAGGGCTTCCGGACCGGCTGACCGGCCCGGAGGCCGCTAGGCGCTCAGATGCTCGACCAAAATCATGACGCCGAGTCCGATCAGGGCGATGCCGCCGGCGATTTCCGCATAGCGGCCGAAGCGCTGGCCGACGAACCGGCCGGCGAGAATGCCGCCCGTCGACATGACGGTGGTGGCGAGACCGATCGCGATGGCGATGACGACGATGTTCACGTCGAGGAAGGCGAGCGAGACGCCGACGGCCATCGCGTCGAGGCTGGTGCCGATCGCGGTCGCGAGCAGCGTGCCGAAGCCGCCATGGCGCGCCGCGGCGACGGCGTCATCCGGTCGCCGGATGGCATGCAGCGCCATGCGGCCGCCGACGGCGGCGAGCAGGCCGAAGGCGATCCAGTGATCGACCGCCTGAACGAACTGGCTGGCGGCGATGCCGAGCAGCCAGCCGACCAGCGGCGTGATCGCCTCGACCACGCCGAAGACAATGCCGGTACGAAGCGCGGTGCCGAGATTCGGACGCGCGATGGCGGCGCCGCGGCCGACCGAGGCGATCAGCGCGTCGACGGACATGCCGACGGCCAGGATGAGAATGGCGAAGGGGGACACGATATCTCTCGGGGACGGGCCGGTCGCGTCCGATTCCCCGCCCTGTGAGGAACCTGCGACACGGTCTCGCCGAGACGCTTCTGCGTCCGGACGCGCCACGCGCGACTGCGCGAGTATGTTGACGCGACCCCGTCCAGGACGGTGGCTACTCCCCGATGGCCCGCCACTTAAGGGGTCGGCCCGCGAGTGTCAACCTTCGACTAAACGCTTGAATTGCTTCTGATAATCGCTCGCAACAGCAGGCTCACGGCAGCAGCAGGTTGACCCGCATGGTGAAGTCCATCGCCTCCATGGCGAGCAGCGCCGAGGCGGCGGCCCAGATCTTTCCGGGCAGACCCTTCAGCGTCGAAAGCCGCGACGGCGCCGGCTCGCCCTCGGCCCGGCAGGCTTCGAAATCGACCCGGAAGCGCAGCTTCGATCCACTCGCCGCCGCGTCGTCGCGCATGACGGAATAGCGGCCGCCCGGCTCGATCGCCATGACGGTCCCGACATTGTCCTGGCCCTCGACCCTGGGCCAGGCGACGCGGTCGCCAACGCGAAAACGCGGGCTGATGCCGTTTTCGGCCGCCCATCGTGCCTGCACCGCCTCGAGTTGCTCGTTCAGCAGCCGGCTGTAATCGTCAAGCGCGGCATAGACGGCCTCGTCGCAGCGCCAGGCCTCGTAGCGGGCGAGGTCGCGGCCGAGCTCGCGGCCATCCTTGGTGAAATCGCCATAGGTGGCGATGTCATGCGGCGCGTCCTTCAGCCGGTCGGCCCGGATCAGGCCCGCCTCATAAAGGCTCACGGCGAGATCGGTTGCGATCGCGAGCCGATCCTCGGCCGAAAGGGTCGTCGGCCGCGCTGGTCCAGTCCGTGTGCCGCGCATCGGTCAGCGTTCCTCTCCCAGGCTTGCGGCAGAACGAGGCCGCGTCGAAGGCTGTTCCTCATATGGACGGGCGCCCGCCCGTTTGAAACCCCTCGGCGCGGATCCGTTCCCGCGCCATCGCCCTGTCGAAGCGAACCGGGGAAATCGGCTTTTTGATTCAAGGTGTTGCCCACGGGTCATCGACGGACGAAAGCGGCGGATGGCACAAGCCGCGCCGTCAACAATGCCAAGGGGGCACGAGATGAAGAAGACCTACGAAAAGCCGAGCTTCGACAAGGGCGCTCTGCTGCAGCGCGTCGCCGCGACCATGCCGACCAGCGGCCAGCCCGACTAAGCGACATCCGGCCTGCCGGCGGATGGCCTGCCGGCGGGCCAACCTGAGGCGCCTCTGGCATGGCGCGCCACCGTTGAAGGCCCTAGCCTAGGGATCCGCCCCGGCCCGGTCCGACGGATTCGTCCGGCAGGAAGCGACCACGGGACCACCCTGCGCAACACAGCCAGAGAGACGAAGATGAGCACCCCCGACGACCTGCCGGCACCGATTCCGGCTCCCCTGCTCGTCTCGACCGACTGGCTGAAGCGGCATCTCGGCTCACCCGATCTTCGCATCCTCGATTCGACTACCCGTCTCGTCGCCGACGAACGGCCGAAGGGCGATCTGGAAGGCTTCAAGGCCGGCCATGTTCCGGGCGCGCAGTTCCTCGACCTGCAGCGCGACCTTTCCGACATCGATTCCGCGCTGCTGTTCATGGCTCCGAGCGAAGCCGAATTCGCGGCGGCGATCACCCGGCTCGGCATCGGCGGCTCTTCCCACGTCGTCGTCTACAGCCGGGGCAATCCCTGGTGGGCGACGCGGGTCTGGTGGGTGTTCCGCCTCTTCGGCCTCGACAACGTCTCGGTCCTCGACGGCGGCTGGAAGGGTTGGATCGAGGCGCGGGGTCCGGTGGAGACCGGCCCGGCGCGGCCGGTGGCGGCCGTTCCGGCGCCGCCTCTGGCACGACGCCCGCTTGTGGCGACACGCGAAGCCGTCCTCGCCGCGATCGGCGATCCGCAACAGAGCATTGTCAACGCGCTGCCGCGCTCGAGCTTCTCCGGCGCGTCGGCGCCCTCGAAGGGGCGCGCCGGACGGATCGCCGGCAGCGTCAACCTCCCGGCCGGCGAACTGGTCGACGCGGAATCTGGCTGCTTCCTGCCTGTCGCTGCCCTGGCCGAGCGGCTGAAATCGGTCGGTCTCGACGAAGGCCGGGCCGGCATCGCCTATTGCGGCGGCGGCATCGCGGGGTCGGCCATCGCCTTCGCCGCCGCGCTCGCCGACAAGCCGGAACCGCGCCTCTATGACGCCTCGCTGCAGGAATGGGCGACGGACGATTCGCTGCCGATGGAGGCCGGCTAGGCGCGGCGTCGTCTCGAAATGATATTCCGCCCTTCTTGGCAAGGGCAGAATAGGATATACCTTTCGCCTGACATTTCAGAGCGTTACGGCGTTACCGCCGCCCGCCGAACTCCCTAAGCTGATCTCGATTTCCTCCGAGGGGCCTGCGCCGAGGCGCGGTTCCCGACGATTCCACGCGCCAGCCGAGACCGTTCGGCGGCCTGCTCGAGATCCAGAACCATGACTTCCCAGATCTGGCCCGCCCCCGCCATCACGTCGAACCTCGCCGCCGTGCGCGCGACGTCGCCGCTGGTCTTCGGCCTCACCAACTATATCGCCGCCCCCCTGAGCGCGAACGTGCTGCTCGCCGTCGGCGCCTCGCCGGCCATCGGCGGCATCCCCTCGGCGGCCGAGCACTTTGCCGGCATCGCGCAAGGCGTCTGGATCAACCTGGCCTCGCTGGTCGCCGACGATCCCGGCATCCTGATCGGCGTGGCAAAGGCAGCCTCGGCCCGACAGACGCCCTGGGTGCTCGACCCGGTGACGGTCGGCGCCGGCGCGACGGCGAACGACCGCCTCGCGGCCGAGCTGGTGGAGCTTCGCCCCGGCGTCGTGCGAGGCAATGCCAGCGAGGTGATCGCGCTTGCCGGCGGCACGGGCGGCACCAAGGGCGTTGATTCGACCGCCAGCGCAGAAGAAGCCATCCCCTTCGCGCAAAGTCTCGCCCGCAAGACGGGCGGCGTGGTCGCCGTCAGTGGCCCGACCGACTACATCACCGATGGCGAGGCCGTCGTCGCGGTGCCGGGCGGGCATGTCAACCTGACCCGCGTCACCGGCACGGGCTGCAGTCTTGGCGCACTGGTGGCGGCGTTCGCCGGCGTCGTGCCGGACCGGCTGCAGGCGGCGGTATCCGCCCATGCGGTCCTCGCCGTGGCGGCCGAGCGGGCAGCCGCGATCGCGCCAGGAACCGGCTCCTTCTCGATCGCGCTGCTCGACCAGCTGTCGCTGCTCGACGCCGCGGCCTGACCCGACCCGATCCAATGAGCACCGAGACCGAGACATTGCCGCAGGCCCGGATCGCCGGGGCGCCCTCGCGCCGGAGCGTGGAGGCCGGTGCCCGTGGTGTGCTGCTCCCCTGGCTCAGCCCGATCGCGATCCTCTTCCTCTGGTGGGGTGTCGCGGCGACGGGGCTCGTCGGGCCGAAGGCGCTGCCCTCTCCGGTCGAGGTCGTGGCGGCCGGATGGGAGCTGACGCTGAACGGCCGGCTGCCGCAGGCACTGGTCGCCAGCCTCGCCCGCGTGCTGGCCGGCACCATTCTCGGCGTTGCGCTCGGCCTCGCGGCCGGACTGCTCGCGGGCTACTACCGGGCCGGGCAGATCGTCGTCGACAAGCCGCTGCAGATGCTGCGCGCCGTGCCGTTCAACGCGCTGGTGCCGCTCTTCATCGTCGCCTTCGGCATCGGCGAATGGATGAAGGTGTCGCTGATCGCCGTCGGCGTGCTGGTGCCGATCTATCTCAACACCTTCGCCGGCGTCCGCAATGTCGACAGCAAGCTGGTCGAGGTCGGGCTGGTCTACCGGGTGCCGCGCCGGCTGATCGCCTACAGGATCCTCTTCCTCGGCGCGCTGCCTTCGATCCTGACCGGCCTGCGCTTTTCGCTCGCCATCGCCTGGATCGCGCTCGTCACCAGCGAGACGGTCAATGCCAATGCCGGCATCGGCTACATCCTGGCGCAGGCGCAGCGCTTCGTGCGCACCGACCAGGTCTTCCTCTGCATCGTCATCTACGCGCTGCTCGGCATCCTCACCGACTATCTCGTGCGCCTTCTCGAAGCCCGGCTGCTCGCCTGGCGCAAGACCTATGACGGACGCTGACCGCGAGCCGTCGACAGCCCATTCCTCACCTGAATTTTCAAGGACGACATGATGTCTGCAATGCATTCCAGCCTCCGCCGCACGGCCGTCGCGGCCTCCCTCGGCTTCCTCCTTTCCAGCGGCGCGGCGCTCGCCGAGGACGCGGTGACCTTCCGCGCGGCCTATCTGCCGACCGCCAACTACCTGACCACCGTCCGCACCACCGGCATCCTCGAAAAGGAACTCGCCAAGGTCGGCGCCAAGGTCGAGTTCATCGGCCCGCTCGACCCGTTCTCGGCCTACAACACCGT
>JAFKJZ010000192.1 GCA_017305815.1 Hyphomicrobiales bacterium | reverse complement strand
CGGCCGTCAGCGACCCTGGCGACGGATCTCCGTCGTGCCCTGCTGCACGGCGCCCCTCGGCGTCCGGCAGAAGCAGCGGTCGCCGACCTGCCCCAGCCGGCCGAGCGGGCAGGTGCCGAGCAGGGTGCGGCATTCGCTGCCGACCATCGGCCGGATCTGCGGACCGGCCGGCGTGCGCACGGTCGGCTGTGGCGCCGTGAACATCTTTGGCTGGCTGAAAAGATTGGGTTGCTGGAACAGTTGCGGCGTGTCGATGCCGCTGCCCGCGAGCGCCGGCCCTGCTGCCAAGCCGGCAAACATCGCCAGCGCGCCGAAACCGACGCTCCTGCGGAAGGATCTCGGCATCGAATCATCTCCTGGCGGCATCGGGGCGATCGCGGCCCGCTTCATCCTATCAGCGCGGCCGGCGCAGCACGAACGAACAAATCCGCCGGGCTTTCGATCGGGGAACGGCTATGTTAGGAAGGCCTCGATCAGCGTCGGGGGGCGAACGTCTCCACGCAAACAGGATAGTGCGCGGGCCCGCATTGTTAAGAGGCCGCGCCGAACAGAGGTAGATTGACGGCATGGCAGATCGCCCGTCGAGCTTCGACTATGAGGCTCTGCTCGCCTGCGGGCGAGGGGAATTGTTTGGCGAAGGCAATGCGCAATTGCCGCTGCCGCCCATGTTGATGTTCGACCGCATCACGTCGATCAGCGAAGAGGGCGGCGAGTATGGCAAGGGCCACATCCGCGCCGAGCTCGACGTCAATCCGGATCTCTGGTTCTTCCAGTGCCACTTCAAGGGCGATCCGGTGATGCCGGGCTGCCTCGGCCTCGACGCCATGTGGCAGATGCTCGGCTTCTTCCTCGGCTGGAGCGGTTCGCCCGGTCGCGGCCGCGCGCTCTCGACCGGCGAGATCAAGTTCTCCGGCATGGTCGTGCCGAGCGTCAAGAAGGTCGAATACGGCGTCGACCTGAAGCGCGTTCTCCGCTCCAAGCTGGTGCTCGGCATCGCCGATGGCTGGTTGAAGGCGGATGGCGTCACCATCTACCGCGCCAAGGACCTGCGCGTCGGCCTGTTCCAGGGCGAGGCGACACCTGCCGTCGGTTGATGGCGGGGCCGGCCCGTGCGGGCCGGCCGGTCATGGCCGAACGTTAGAATTCAGGAAGGACACCGAGCGATGAAGCGGGTCGTAGTGACCGGGACGGGTATCGTCTCCTCCATCGGCAACAACACCCAGGAAGTGCTGGCGAGCCTGCATGAGGCCAAGAGCGGCATCACCGCCGCCAAGGACTTCGCCGAGCTCGGCTTCCGCTGCCAGGTGCAGGGCATGCCGACGCTGGATCCGGCCGAGGTCGTCGACCGTCGCGCCATGCGCTTCCACGGCGGCGGCACCGCCTGGAACCATGTCGCCATGGAGCAGGCGATCCGCGACGCCGGCCTCGAGGAGAACGAGGTCTCGAACGAGCGCACCGGCATCATCATGGGCTCGGGCGGCCCCTCGACGCGGGCCATCGTCGATGCGGCCATGACGACGCTGGAGAAGGGCCCGAAGCGCGTCGGCCCCTTCGCCGTGCCGAAGGCCATGTGCTCGACGGCCTCCGCGACGCTCGCCACATGGTTCAAGATCAAGGGCATCAATTATTCGATCTCCTCGGCCTGCGCGACCTCCAACCACTGCATCGGCAATTCCTACGAGATGATCCAGTACGGCAAGCAGGACGTCATGTTCGCCGGCGGCTGCGAGGATCTCGACTGGAC
>JAFKJZ010000184.1 GCA_017305815.1 Hyphomicrobiales bacterium | reverse complement strand
GAATAGCCGCCGACGAATTCGAGCGGCTGCCAGGTCAGGCGACTGAAGAAGAGAAACAGGCAGGCGGCCAGCCCGAACAGGAGCCCGAAGGTGGACTGGCGGGCGAAGTTCAGCCCGTTCCAGCCTTCATACTGTCCGAGATTGAGCAGGAACAGCACGGCCACGGCCAGCCCGAAAAGGGCTGTCACGAGGCGCCGTCGCGCCGGCACGTCGCCGATCCGCGCGTTGAGAGACCAGACCCGCAGCAATTGGCCGAGCAGGAAATAGGGCAGGAGATAGAACGCCGAGCCGATGGCGAACAGGTCGGGATTGAAGGTCGGCGCGGCGACGAAGATGGCGCAGGCGACTGGAAACAGCGCCGTCATGAAGGCGCGGGAATGCCTCCCGGCGATATAGTTTCCGGTAAGCAGTGCTGCCATCATCAGCATGGTTGCCTGCAGATACCAGTAGTGCTCGTAGGGCAGAAGGTAGATCTGCCAGATCGGTTGCGAGAAATCGTGGTTGATCAGGCCAAAGCAGAAATAGAACAGGGTGGAGACGACCACGAAGGGGATGCCGATCCGGCGCAGCTTCTTGCCGAAGGCGACGGACAGCGCCGCGCGGTCGGCGACATAAGCCTGGAACACGTATCCGGACAGGAACGAGAACAGCGGCATGCGGATGTGGATGAATAGCTCGGTGAAGAGCCGCCAGCCATTGTGTCCGGCGATGTGCATCCCGTGCTGCGGGTCATTGCCGATGACGTGGTAGGCGACGAGCAGCACGCAGGCCAAACCGCGTAGTGCCTCGATATGCCTGTCTCTCCGAGGGGAGGTCGTCACCATGCCTGAGAACTTGTCCGTTGCGCAGGGTTGCGCGCGCACGAGCTATAGGCCCATTCCCGCCCGACGCGTCCCTGTTTCTGGCGATAGCGTTAACCGTTTCATCCCGCGTGCAAAAAGCAAGCGACGAGTCCGTGAACGCGAGGACTGATCTTTCGTCGCGCGGGGAAGACAGGCGGCTGCGCGATTCATGAACAAATCGCCGTGACGCGGCCTCAAATCAACGTTTAGGTATCCTTAATCGCGCGTCTCCATAGTCATTGGGTCGGACCTGCGGGCCGGCGATCCGTAAGGCGTGCGGATTCCATCCTCGTCCATGGAAGACAATGGCGGCCAAGGCAAACTTCTCGATGAGTCGCCCCTCCGATCCGGCGGGCGAAGCCGGCGGAGCGTTCGATTCCGCCGCCTCGGATTCCATTGACCTCTCCATGCTGCTGGCGATGCTGCGCCGCCAGGTCCTGCTGATCCTGCTGGTCGCCGCGCTCTTCGTCGGCGCCGGGTTCGCCTATTCCTATCTGGCCGACAAGGTCTATCAGGCGACGGCCCGCGTGCTGCTCGATCCGCGCGACAAGCAGCTCGTCGGCGAGGAAGTGGTGCGCCCGACCCAGGGCGTCGATCTGAGCTGGATCGAGACGCAGGTCGATCTCGTCACCGCCACCGGCACGCTGCGCAAGGTGGTCGAACGGGAGCATCTCATCGATGATCCCGAATTCGGCGGCACCGGCAGTCCGGCCGATCTGGACGCCGTGATGAATTCCTTCGCGCGCCATGTCCGCGCCGAGCGCGGCGCCCAGACCTATGTCATCGACGTCATCGTCTCCTCGACTTCGGCGGAGAAGTCGGCCCGGCTTTCGAACGCGGTCGCCGACGCCTTCATCGCCAGTCTCACCGAGGCCAAGCAGAACGCCGCGCGCCAGGCCAATATCCTGATTGCCCGGCAGATCGACGACCTGAAGGCCAAGGCGCGCGAGGCCGAGGACCGCGTCGAGGCCTATCGCCGCGAGAACAACGTCGTCCAGGTCGACGGGCGACCGGTCGACGAGCAGACGCTGAAGCAGTTGAACGAGGCGAACGTTACGGCGCGGCTCAAGGCCGACGAGGCTTCCAGCCGCCTGGCAAAGCTCGACGCCATCGCACGTTCGGGCGGCGGCGATCTCGCCTCGGCGCTTTCGTCCGTGGATTCCCCCGTGCTCGGCCGCCTGAAGGTCGAGTATGCGCTGGCGCTGCGGCAGCAGGCCGAATTGCAGCAGACGCTCGGCGATCGCCATCCGCGCATGCAGGCGATCGATGCCGACATCGCCCGCAGCCGCGGCCTGATCAAGCAGGAGCTCGACACGATGGTGGCGCGCGCCCGCGTCGACGCGGACCTCGCCAAGTCGCAGGTGGCGAGTTCCGCCGCGGCGCTGGCCGCCGCGACGAACAAAGTGAGCCAGACGAGCGACGCCAGCATCGCGCTTCGCGATCTCGAAGGCGAGGCGACGATCCGTCGTGACGTCTACCGCGCCTTCGTCGCCCGCGCGCAGGAGACCGGGCTGCAGGAGAATCTCCAGGTTTCCGACGCGCGCATCATCAGCCCGGCGCAGGTGCCGCTCTATCCCTCCTGGCCGCGCAAGAAGATCATCCTGGGACTGGCCGGCATCGGCGGTCTCGGCGTCGGCTTCGCCCTCGCGCTCTATCGTGGTCGTTCGCGCCTGGACCGTCCCCAGGGAGCGCCCGCGCTTCATCTCGTCGATGACGCGGCCGGGCCAAAAGCTGAACTGCCGGAAGCCCGTCCCGCCCCGCCCGAGCCCGGCAATGTGCTTGCCGAAATCGGCGTTCCCGGGTCGCTGGCGAGCGGCGACGTGGTGACCGAGGAGGCGGCCGGAGAACTGATGGGCGGCGTTGCCGTCGACTCCCGGCCTGCCTTCCAGTCGCTCGCCGACCAACTGATGAAGCCGGCCGATACGGAGGGGCCGGCGGTGCATGTCCTGTTCGGAACCGCCGCCAGCGGCGCGATCGCCGCCGTGGCCTATGGCCTGGCCCGCGTCATGGCGGAGCAGTCGGCCGAGACGCTGCTGATCGATGCCAATAGCGGCGCGGTGACGACGGGTTCCTCGCTTCTCGGCCGCGACGTCTCCGGCATTCTCGATCTCGATCTCCGTCACGCCGAGGCTGACGCCATCGGCAGTCGGCTCGAGGGCGCCTCCATCGTGCTTCTGCCCGCCGCGAGCGCGCGCCTGCGCCACCAGATCGGCTTTCATGGCGAACGCCTGGTCGAGACGATCCGCGACGTGGCGGATGGGTTCGAGCGCGTCGTGGTCGATCTCGGCCCCTCCTGTCCGCCGGCCCTGTTCCGTTCCCTGGTCGATATCGCCGACGACGTCGTCATGGTCGTCGATGCCGAGGAGGCGGATTCTCCGGAGATCCGCTCCATGTTCGCCGATCTTCGCCGCCTCGTGCCGGACCTGCGAGGCATGGTGGCGGCCCGGGCGACGTCGGTCGTCGTCGACGATGCGCCCCCCGCGACCGCGACGGCTTGATCGCCATGGCGCAGTCCCCCGTCATCCATGTCGACGAGAGCCATCTCGGCCGCTACGTGACGGGGCTGGAACGGATTACGCTCGAACTCTTTTCTGCCGAAGCGCTTGCGCCGCTTCCGGTGGAGCCTCTGCGCGCCTCCGGCACGCGCGGCATGATTGTGGCCCAGACGGTCCGGCTCCCCGCGCGGCTCGCGGCCAATCGGCGCTCGCTGGCGCTCTGTCCGGGCTTTCCGCCGTCGATCCCCGTGTCGCTGTTCGGGGATCGCGTCATTCCCTACATTCATGACACCTTCCTGCTGACACGGAAGCAGGATCTGAACTGGCGCGCCCAAACCTATATGGCGCCAGCATTTCGTTTCGCCTTGCGCCGTCTGCCGTGGCTGCTCGTCAATTCCGAAACCACCCGCGACGAGGTCTCCCGCTTCGCCCGGCCGGATGCGGAGATTTCGCTCTATCGGCCATGCGTCCGCGATGTCTTCGGCATCGCCCATCAGGCTGGCCGGGCTCGTATCTGGTCGAAGGGGCAGGCGCTTCGGCTGATCGCGATCGGCACGGTCGAACCACGCAAGAACCTCCGCGCCGCCGCGGCCGTCGCCGCCGCGCTGCAGGCGGCCGGCGTCGATGCCCGGCTCGACATCGTCGGCCGCCTGGGCTGGGGCAATGAGGTCGAGGCGCTGAAGGCATTGCCGCATGTGACGTTGCACGGCTATCAGCCCGCCGACCGCGTTCGCGAATTGATCGCCGCCGCGCATGCGCTGATCACCACCTCGCATGACGAGGGCCTCGGCCTCGCGCCGCTCGAAGCGCAGCAGGGCGGGCTGGCCACCATCGTGGCCGACATCAAGGTGTTTCGCGAAGCGCTGGGGGCCTCCGGTCTTTTGATCGATCCGGCCAGGCCGGATGAGGCCGCCCTGCGAATCCGGGCGCGGCTCATCGACCCGCCCGATGGCTTTGTCGCGGCGGCTGAGCTCGCCAAGGCCAATCTCGATCGCTGGAACAGCGCTGCCGATCGCGACAAGGCGCAACTGATCGAGCGCCTTGCCGCCAAGCTTGCCGATCGCGTTTAGGCCCGGCGGCTCCTGAACACTTCGGCGATGGCGTCGGCGGCCGGTTTGGGGCGGAAGTTCGAGTCATAGGGCAGGGGGCGGGGTAGCCGTCTTGCGTCCGGGTTCGCCTCGCGCGCCGCATGCTCGTACCAGCTGGCGCAATCGGCTAGCTGCCACGTGATCACCGTCTTCACCGCCGGCACGCTCAGCGCCGCGCCGAGGAAGGCGCGATAGCGCGCGGCGACGGCCGCGTCGCGCGCGGCGATATCGTCGGGAAAGCTGCTGTCGTCGACGTCCAGCTCGGTGATCAGGATGTCGATCTTGCGTTCGGCCAGCTGGTGCAGGAAGTCTGCGAAGCCGGAATCGTCGAACGGGCGTCCTGGGTCCAGATGCCCCTGCAGCCCCACCGCGTCGAGCCGCACTCCGTCGTGCTGCAGCCTGTCGACAAGCTTCAGGAGACCGGCGCGGATTTTTGCGCCGTCCTCGTTCCAGACCTCCGTCATCGCCTCGTTCAGGACCAGCCGAGCCTTCGGGTCAGCGGCTTGAGCGCGCTTGAAGGCGCGGCTCACATAGTCCGGACCGAACGCCTGCAGCCAAGGGCCGCCGCGAAAGTCGCCGGCAAGGCCGTGGCCGGGCCAGAACGGTTCGTTGACGACATTCCAGGATGGCAGCCGGCCGGCGAAATAGCCGACGGTCTCGTCGATATGGCGATCGAGCGCCTTCTGCTTTTCGGCCCGCGACAGCGCCATCAGCCATTCCGGCCGGCTCTCATTCCAGGCGAGGGCGTGGCCGTGAACCGGAATGCCCGCCGGTTCGGCGAAGGCGAGGATCGCTTCCGCGTCTCCCGGCAGGAAGAGATTGGCTTCGGGCCGCAGATGGCCGAAGATCAGCGCCCAGTCGACCGTGAAGATCCGCGCCTGTTCGACATAGAGCGAAGCCTGGGCTTGGTTCTCCAGCGTATCGGCGGCGATCGACGTGCCGAAGACGAGGCGGGCTTGCCCGGCGATCGCGCCCAGAGTTTCGCTCTTCGGTGTCGCCGCGATCCCTGGCGGCCGCAGCAGCGCGGCTGACAATCCGGCGCCAGCGGCAAGGAAATCCCTGCGGGAGAACTTCACGGCGGTCTCCATCGCGTCCGGTTCCAGTCTTTTTAACCTTCTCAGCTATATCGGTACCCGGCAAGCCTCGGCGAGGCGCAACGCCTTGGCCGGAAGCCGCCGATTGGATAAACGGGAGACGAGCAGGCGATCATGGCAAGTTCAGACACCATGCGATCGACAACGCCGCCGGATCTCGTGCGCATCGATGCTGGGCGGGTGAATGTCGCGACGCAGGCCGAACTGATCGCACGCGTCATCTCGGATGCGGCGAACGGCATCGGCGGTGATGTCTTCACGCTCAACCTCGACCATCTGGTCAAGCTCAGGGACGATGCCCGATTTCGCGAGGCCTACGCCGCCGCGACCTATGTGACGGCGGACGGCGCGCCCGTCGTCAGCATCGCGCGACGCCAGGGCGTTGCGGTGGATCGCGTGACCGGCGCCGATCTGGTCGTGCCGCTCTGCGAGGCCGCCGCCGCCGCCGGCGTCTCGATCCATCTCTTCGGCACATCCGACGCCATCCGCGACGAGGCCGCCGCGCGGCTCAGAGCCGCCATTCCCCGTCTTGAGATCGCGGGTTCGGAATCGCCGCCGCGCGGCTTCGATCCGGTCGGGGCCGACGCGATGGCCGCCGCCGGCCGCATCGCCGCTTCAGGCGCCGGCATCTGCTTCGTGGCGCTCGGCGCGCCGAAGCAGGAGCTCTTCGCACATGCCGCCGTGCAGCAGCGGCCCTCCGGGGTCATTTACATCTGCATCGGCGCGGCGCTCGATTTCATTTCGGGCCGCAGCAAGCGCGCGCCGCTTCTGTTCCAGCGCACCGGGACGGAATGGGTCTGGCGCTTCATCCAGGAGCCGCGCCGGTTGGGGATGCGCTACGCCCGCTCGATGGGCTACTACATCGGATACCTGATGAAGGGCTCCGCGCGCGGCTAGGGTAATTCGAGAATGACACACCGGCTGACCATGCTGCATCCGATCGATCCGCGCGGCTCGAAGGTCGGCGGTATCGAGACGCATGTCCGCCTGATGTTCGAGCGCCATCCGCCGGATTTCTCGGTCCTGCTGGTTGGCGTCGACGAGCGAGGCGATCTCGAGCTCGGCAAGGTGGTCAAGCTGGCGGTCGGCGACCACACGATCGACTTCCTTCCCGTCGTGCACATTCCGGACCGCGAGATCCATGGCGCCGCCAAGAAGCTCTGGCAATCGGTGACGCTGCGCTTCGCGCTCGGCGCGCTGCGCTACCTGCCGACGATCCGCCGGCTCGGCGACGCGCCTCACGCGACGACGGAGCTGCAGCGTTTCGAGTTCGCGCCGATCGGCCGGATGCTCGGGCGTCCGGTGGTTCAACTCGTGCATGGCGAGGGTAGCCGCAAGGACCAGATGGATTCGCTCATCAAGCGATTCTGGTACATCAACGCCCTGAACGAGCGCATCGCGCTTCGCCTCGCCAGCCGCATCGTCTGCGTCAACCAGAACATCATCGAGCGGTTCAAGAAGGTGATGCCGCAATTCGTGGCGAAGTCGGAGCTCTTGACCGTCTCGGTCGACATGGACCGCTTCGCGCTGGCGCCGTTCCCGGAAGGCGACGTGTTCCGCATCGTCTTCGCCGGCCGCCTCGACACCTTCAAGGACCCGCCCCTGATGTTCGAGACCATGCGCCGCCTGCATGCGGCGCGGGGCGGGCGGTTCGAGTTCCACTATATCGGAACCAGCGATCCCCATCGCTTCGCTGAATTCGCCGCGATCGAGCCGTTCACGATCCGGCATGGCTTCCAGAATTCCGAAGGCGTGGCCGCGATCATGCGGCAATGCCATTCCGGCGTGCTCACCTCCTTCTTCGAAGGCATGCCCTGCTATCTGCTCGAACTGCTCTCGACCGGCCGTCCCGTCGGCGCGATCCGCCTGCCGCAGTTCGATCCGCTGCTCGTCGCGGGCGAGAGCGGCTTCCTGGTCGAGCGCCCCGCGGATGCTCTCGCCTCGGCGGAGCAGATGACGGCGGGCTTCCTGACGCTTTGGGACGAGATCGCGACCGGCCGATTGGCGCCGGAGGCGATCCGCGCCAAGGCGTTTCCCTATTCGACCAAGGTGCAGATGCCGAAGCTGTTCGAGCGGCATCGGCAACTGGCGGCCGATCGGAGCTAGCGGGTCACTCCTCGCGGGCGATCTCGTCGAGCAGCTTCTGCCAGGCCGCGAAGCCGGCCTCGCTCGAAAACTGGCGGGCGCGCGCGATGCGGGGGGCGGGATCGCCGGGATCGGCCAGCGTCGCGTCGATCGCTTCGGCCATGGCCCGCGGGGCACCGATCGGCACGATCTTGCCGAAGCGGTCGCCTGCCAGGATCTCGCGCGGACCGGCGCAGGCGGTGGCGACCACCGGCAGGCCGGCTCCCAGCGCCTCGACGGCGACCATGCCGAACGCCTCGGTGCGCGATGGGATCGCGCAGAGCCGCGCCGCGTCATAGAGCGGCGTCGGATCGGTATATCCCGCCAACCGCACCTTCGAGCCGAGATCGAGCTGCCGGATCTGCGCTTCCAGCGCCGGTCGTTCCGGTCCTTCGCCCGCGATCGTCAGCGTCGCGCCGGAGGCGGAGACCTGGGCAAAGGCGGCGATCAGATCGTCAAAGCCCTTCTCGCGCGACAGCCGGCCGACGGCGACGATGTTTGGCGCGCGCGCCGCGAGGCTCGAAGCGTCGATTGTCGTCGCGGGCAGGGGGACCGGATTGTAGATCCGCACCGTCTTGTCGGCTTGGGCGCCCCAGCGGTCGACCATCACCGTCTTCAGGGTCTCGGAGACACAGACGATCCGGCTGCACAGCTTGGTGAGGATCGGCATGCCGTAATAGGCGGCGGCGGCGAGTCTGCCGGTCTTGTATTCCTCGAAACCATGGAAGGAGATCACTAGCGGCACGCGGCTGCGGGCCCGGAGCTTGGCGAGCGCCAGTTTGGTGGCATTGCCGGAAAGGGCAGAGAGCGCGACATCTGGCGCGAAACCGCGAAGCAGGCGGGCGAGAGCGGCGACGCCGGCGCGGTTTCCGGAGGGCAGCACCTCGACCCGCACGGCCGGATCGAGCCCGGTCGTCCCGTCGCCCACGCCGTCGACGGCGAGCACCACGTCATTGCCCTCTGCTGCGAAATGCGAGGCGAGCAGCGCCCAGACGCGCTCGGCCCCGCCGCCGCCGGCGAGCGATCGCGTGTAAAAGAGAAACTTACGCTTTGCCACTAGCCTGCTCGTTCCGCGTGCCGGGAATCTACCGCACCGAGCCGTAATGCCGAATGCGCGTCGCGCCAAGGAGAGAGATGCCGATGCGGATCGATATCCGGCTCGACCCGAGCAAGTTGCGCGGCTGGCAGTGCGAGGTCGTAACCGCATTGCGGGCGCGGCCTGGCTGCGACGTCCGCCTTTCCAGGGGCACGGCGAACGCCGGCCTGCCGAAATCCGCCGACACGCTGTTCTGGCTGGAGCGCACGCTCTTCCACGCCGAGCACGGCGCCCTCGCGACGGGGGCGGCCTGGCCCGACCTGCCGGCGGCGGAGGGCGACTGGAGCCCTGACCTCAGGATCGATTTCTGCGGTGACGGCATGTCCGAGGGGACGACGATGGGTGTCCTGAGCCTCCGCTGCGACGGTGAGGAACCGGAGGCGGGGGCGCTGGCCGCCGTGCTCGACGAACGCGCGCCCTGCCTGCACACCTGTCTCGCGCTCGACGGCGCCGTGCGCATTCTTTCTGTCTGGCGGCCGGCGGTCGAAAACCGGCGCAGCGCGACGGCAGCGCTCGGCATGCTGCTCGGCCGCGCCGCCCACATGCTGGTGCATGACGCGGCGCGCCTCGCGGATGGCATCCCGGGAGGCAGCCTTGCCGCTCCGCCTCTTCCTGAGACGCTGGACCGTTCCGCGGCCAGCTTCTTCACCACCTCGCTGGCCGCTCGCGTGCGCAATCGCATTGAGCGCCAGCTCGGTCGCGCGCCGAACTGGTTCGTCGCCTGGCGCGACCGGGTGGGCGGCGACGAATTGCCGGTGATCGGCCCGGCTGGCTTCCGCCGGCTCGCCGATGACGGCCAGCGCTTCTATGCCGATCCGTTCCTTTGGGACCAGGGCGGCAAACGCTACCTTTTCGTCGAGGAGTTTCCCTATGCGACCGGCAAGGGTGTGCTCTCGCTGAGCGAGATCGGCAGCGACGGCAAGGCCACGACGCCGCGCGTCATCTTCGAGACGGATTGCCATCTCTCCTATCCCTATCTGTTCGAGCATGATGGGGCCCACTGGATGATCCCCGAGACCTCGTCGCGGCGGACCGTCGAGCTCTATCGCGCCGATCCGTTCCCGGATCGCTGGACGCTGCACTCGGTGCTGCTCGACAATGTCGATCTCGGCGACGCGACGCTGCAGAAGGTCGGCGACATCTGGTGGATGTTCGCCGGCTCGCGCGAGCGCTGGACGTCGAGCTGGGACGCGCTGTCGCTCTTTCGCGCGTCCTCGCCCTTCGGGCCGTGGGAGCCGCATCCCGGCAATCCGGTTCTGGTCGATCTCCACGCCGCGCGGCCGGCCGGCCGCATTCTCGAAATCGGCGGCCGGCTCGTGCGGCCGGTGCAGGACTGCGACGGGCTCTATGGCGCCGCGCTCGGCTTCGCCGAAATCCGCACTCTCTCGTCGCAGACCTATGCGCAGACGCTGTCGGCTTCCGCGCTGCCCTGGGGCGACAACAGCGGGCTGCATACCTACAACCGCAGCACCACGCTCGAAGTGATCGACCTCTTCGGCCCGCGCGGCTGAACCTTCGCCAAAGTCCGTCACCCGACCTTCTCCCGCCAGCGGGCTGGGGGGAGGGTTCTATTGACTCGATCTCGACAAATATGAAAAAGATTTTTGCATAAGAAATCCGAGTGAGGGGTCGATATGGCGGACACGATGGTGGAGAGCGACCTGGTCGTGCGGGGCGGCAAGCGGATCGACTGGATCCGCTCGCGGATGCGGCTGCTCGCGGGCGTCCGGGCCGAGTTCGAGCGCGAGAAGCCCTTTGCCGGCCTCTCCATCGGCGTCTCGCTGCATCTGGAGCCGAAGACGGCGGTGCTGCTCGAGGTTCTGAAGGCAGGCGGTGCTGCGATCGTCGGCACCGGCAATCACGGCTCGACGCAGGACGATATCGTCGCCGTTCTTCGGGCGCAGGGCATGAACCTGTTCGGCAAGCGCGACGATGACCTCCAGCAGCATCTGGCGAACGTGGCGAAGGTCGTCGCGGCGAAGCCGGACATCCTGCTCGACAATGGCGCCGATCTCGTCGCGCTCGCGATCGAGG
>JAFKJZ010000324.1 GCA_017305815.1 Hyphomicrobiales bacterium | reverse complement strand
CCCGGCTCGAGCTCTCCGGCAGGCAGGTCGGTCCGTAGGTCAATGCGGATCTGAGCGGCCTCGCCATCACGGTGCAGTAGGCGCCCCGCCGCCGGCGGATCGGCGATCCGGAACCAAGCAGGCCGGGCGGCGGCAGCGGCCCGGCGTTGCGCGTTGCGCCTGCCGGCCGGGCCGACGCAGGATTGCCGCAGTTCGACGTGCACAATCCCGTGAGCCGGAGTATCATGCCGGCACGAAACACGGGGAATCCGAAATCATGATCACCGACGGTCGGAATGCCGATGCCCGAATGGCGCACGAGATGGCCCTGCTCGGGCGCGAGCCGGGGCTTGCCAGCCGCCGCGCGTTCCTGGTCGGCGCCGCCAGCCTCGGCGCGCTGGGGCTCGCCGGCTGCTCCACCGGCGGCATGAGCGCCGCCGAGGCGCGCCTCGCCTACGGGCCGGTGCCGACCGAGAAGTTCCCGATTCCCGCCACCGACATCAGCAGGCTCGACCCGAAATACTACCGCCGCACGGTACAGTACGCCTCGAAGGAGACGCCCGGCACCATCATCGTCGATCCCGCCAAGCACTATGTCTACCGCGTCGAGGGCGACGGCAAGGCGACCCGCTATGGCGCCAATGTCGGCCGCGACGGCTTCCGCTGGAGCGGCGACGCCTATGTCGGCCGCAAGGCCGAATGGGCGACCTGGACGCCGCCCAAGGAGATGATCGCGCGCCAGCCGGAAGCCGCGAAATATGCCGGCGGCATGCCCGGCGGCCTCGACAACCCGCTCGGCGCCCGCACGCTCTATCTCTACCAGGACGGCAAATACACGCTCTACACGATCTACGCCTCCAGCCATCCCGAATCGATCGGCAAGGGCGTCACCAGCGGCTGCGTCGGCCTTCTGAGCCAGGACATGATCGACCTCTACGACAAGACCCCCGTAGACACCAAGGTCGTTGTCCTGCCGGCCTAGGCCTGACGATCCGGGAGCGCGGCAGCATGGCGGAGGCGCGGGGCGGCATATCGATCCTGGCGTTCGAGCCGCGCCACGCGGCCGCCTTCGCCGCGCTCAACATCGCCTGGCTCGAACGCTTCTTCGCGATCGAGGACAAGGACCGCGAACAGCTCGACGACGCCAAGCCGCGCATCCTCGACAAGGGCGGCGCCATCCTGATCGCCGAGGACGAGACCGGCGCGGCGATCGGCTGCGTCGCGCTCGTCCCGCATGGCGACGCGGAAGTCGAGCTCGCCAAGATGGCGGTCGCCGAGAGCGCGCAGGGGCGCGGCGTCGGCCGCCAGCTGATGGATGCGGCGCTCGCGCTGGCGCGCGAGATGGGCTGCCGCTCGGTCTATCTCGAATCGAACCACGCGCTGGTCCCGGCGGTCACGCTCTACGAGCGCAGCGGTTTTCGCCATCTCGCGCCGGAGGAACGGCCGGTCTCGCCCTATGCGCGCTGCGACGTCTACATGCGCCGCCGGCTGTAGCGGCCAAGGGCGGCCCCGAAGACAGTCAGTCCGAAGGCGGCTGCACGGCGGCGCGGCCGAGCTCCGTCAGCCCGTAAATGCCCCGGCTCTCGCGCACGAACCAGCCATAGACATTGCCCTGCAGGATCCCCGGCGCGCGCGCCACATGCGCCTTCAGCTGCTTCGGGCTCTGCGGCCCCGCGAGCAGCGCCGTGGCGATGAGGATGCAGTCCTGCCGGTAGGCGGTCATGATCGGCTTGCCGCGACCGCCGCCCACCTGCGGGTCGCCGACCCGGCGCC
>JAFKJZ010000323.1 GCA_017305815.1 Hyphomicrobiales bacterium | reverse complement strand
GTCTCGGACAATTGGTCGAGCAGCGGCTGTACGAGCTGCGGCAGCGGCATGGTGGCAAGGCAGGCCGTGCCGAGCCGCAGCACGCGCGGCGTCAGCGTGAAGTATTTCCCGTCATAGTCGGCATAGCCGAGATGGGCGAGCGTCAGCAGGCAGCGCCGCGCGGTGGCACGGTCGAGCCCGCTCGCCGCCGCGACTTCGGAAATCGACTGGCGCGGATGGTCGGGACTGAACGTCTCGATGACAGATAGCCCCTTGGCGAGGCCGCCCATCAGGTCGCGTTCGGGAATGGTCATGGCGCCGGCTATCCAATTTGAGCGATATTCGAACAAATGCATGATATCGCACAAATTGGATGGACGGAAGAGCGTACCCGGCCTATCCCTTGGCTGCGCCGGGCGGTTCCGGGCCAGGGCGCCAGGGGAATTTGCATGGACAAGACAGTCACAGACCTCGCCACCGCCGTGGCCGGGATCGGGGACGGCATGACCGTGATGATCGGTGGCTTTGGTGGAGCAGGCTCGCCCATCGAACTGATCCACGCGCTCATCGATCGCTTCCGCGCCACCGGCCATCCCAAGGCGCTGACGATCATCAACAACAATGCCGGCAACGGTCATGTCGGCCTGGCCGCGCTGATCGAAGCGGGGATGGTGAAGAAGCTGATCTGCTCCTTCCCGCGCTCCGCCGATCCGGTGGTGTTCACCGAGCTCTACCTGGCCGGCAAGATCGAGCTGGAACTGGTGCCGCAGGGCACGCTGGCCGAGCGCATCCGCGCCGGCGGCGCCGGCATCCCGGCCTTCTACACCCCGACCTCCTATGGCACGGACCTCGCCGGGGGCAAGCCGGTCGCCGAGTTTGACGGCCGCTCCTATGTGCAGGAGCGCTGGCTGAAGGCCGACGTAGCCCTGGTGAAGGCGGAAACGGCCGACACGCATGGCAATCTCGCCTATCGGGCCGCGGCGCGGAACTTCAATCCGCTGATGTGCATGGCCGCGGCCGAGACCGTGGTGCAGGCGAGCCAGATCGTGCTCGCCGGCGGCATCGACCCGGAGACGGTCGTGACGCCCGGCATCTTCGTCCAGAAAGTGGTCGAGGTCGCCCACGCGCAGCAGGAAGAGGATCTGAACCGCGCCAACGCCGTCTATCCGGGAGTTGCCTGACATGGCCGCCAAGCTGACCAACAATCAGATCGCCTGGCGCGCCGCGCAGGACATTCATGACGGCGCCTATGTCAACCTCGGCATCGGCTTCCCGGAGAAGGTCGCGCAGTACCAGCCGCCCGGCCGCGAGGCGATCTTTCACACCGAGAACGGCATCCTGAACTTCGGCGAGGCGCCGCCGAGCGGCGAGGAAGACTGGGACCTGATCAACGCCGGCAAGCGCGCGGTGACGCTGAAGCCCGGCTCGGCCTTCTTCCACCATGCCGACAGTTTCGCCATGGTGCGCGGCGGCCATCTCGATGTGGCGATCCTCGGCGCCTATGAAGTGGCGGAAAACGGCGACCTCGCTAACTGGTCGACCGGGCCCAAGGGCGTGCCTGCGGTGGGTGGCGCGATGGATCTCGTGCATGGCGCCAAGCGCGTCGCCGTCATCACCGACCATGTCACCAAGGACGGCAGGCCGAAGCTGCTGCAGCGCTGTACCCTGCCGCTGACCGGCGTCGCCTGCGTGACGCGCGTCTATACCTCGCTGGCGGTGATCGACATCGAGGGCGGCCGCTTCGTCCTGCGCGAGAAGCTGCCATCCCTGTCG
>JAFKJZ010000322.1 GCA_017305815.1 Hyphomicrobiales bacterium | reverse complement strand
CCTCGTAGTCGTCGCCGCCCGTCAGCACGCTGGCGAACGCCGTCAGGTCCCGCTCGACCAGGGCGCGCGCCGGCTGCGACAGCGGAATGCGGGCCGCATCGACCACCGCCGAGACGCCGGACGCACGCGTGACATGGCTCAGGTCGCCGATCAGCCCGTCGGATATGTCCAGCGAGGCATGGGCATGGTCGCGGACGGCTTCCGCGAGGCCGAGCCGCGGCTGCGGATGCAGGTAGCGGTCGAGGAGGTGGGAAGCGCCCTCGCCCGCCGCGGCGCCGTCGAGCGTGCCGAGTCGGAGCCGCAGCCCCAGCGCCGCATCCCCGATCGTGCCCGACACGACGATGAGATCGCCGACCTCGGCTCCGGAACGGCGCACGATGCGCCCGGCCGGCACCTGGCCGAGCGCCGTGATCGACAGCATCAGGCCGTCCGGAGATTTGACCGTGTCGCCGCCGAGAAGGGGAATGCCATAGCGCTGCTGGTCGTCGCCGAGGCCGGCGGAAAAGCCGGCCATCCAGTCTTCCGTCCAATCGGCCGGAAGAGCGAGGCCGAGCAGATAGCCGACCGGATTGGCGCCTTTGGCGGCGAGGTCGGAAAGATTGACGCGCAGCGCCTTGCGGGCAATCGATTCCGGCGGATCGTCGGGAAAGAAATGCACGCCGGCCGCGACCATGTCCTTGGTCAGGACAAGATCGAAGCCGGGCTCGGGCCGCATCAGCGCGGCGTCGTCGGTCAGCCCGAACGCGCCTGGATCCTCCGCCAGCGGTCGCAGATAGCGGGCGATCATCCCGAACTCGCCGGGCCGCTCCCCCTGCGCCGGCATGATCAGGCCTTGCCGCCCTGCGGATCGTCGCTGAACTCTTCGCCGCGCAGCTTGCGCGCCACCGTGTCGAGCACGCCATTGACCATGCGCTGCTCGTCATTGGGGCCGAAGAAGGCGCGGGCGATGTCGACATACTCGGTGATGACGACGCGCGCCGGCACGTCCTTGCGGCCCATGAGTTCGTAGGTGCCGCAGCGCAAGATGGCGCGGAGCGTGACGTCGATGCGCTTCAGCGGCCAGTCGGGCGTCAGCGAGACATGGATGGCCGGATCGAGATTGCGCTGCTCGCGCACGACGCCGGCGATGATGTCGCGGAAGAAGGCGGCGTCGGCGTCGCGATACTGGTCGCCGTCGAGTTCCTTGCCGAGGCGATAGTTCTCGAATTCGGCCACGACCTCGGTCAGCGTCTGGCCGCCGATGTCGAGCTGGTAGAGAGCCTGGACGGCGGCCAGCCGGGCCGCGCCCCGCTGATTGGCCGGGCGGAACATGCGCGGCGTCGGCGGGGCCTTGTCGGTAGTGGCCATTCTCAGAGCCCGAATTTGCTGCGAAGGGCGACCATGGCGAGCGCGGCCTCGGCGGCGGCGCCGCCCTTGTTCTTCTCGCTGACGCGGGCGCGGGCATAGGCCTGCGCGTCGTTCTCGACGGTCAGGATGCCGTTGCCGATCGCCAGCGACTCGATCACCGCCATGTCCATGATGGCGCGGGCGGACTCGTTCGCCACGATGTCGTAATGCGAGGTCTCTCCGCGGATGACGCAGCCGAGCACGACGAAGCCGTCATAACTGACCTCGTCTTCGTCCATGGCCGCGAGCGCCATCGACAGAGCGGCCGGAATCTCGAGCACGCCCGGAACCGAGATGCGGTCGAAGGTGGCGCCGGCAGCTTCGATCGCGCCCTTGGCGCCGTTGAACAGCTCGTCGGAGATGTCTTC
>JAFKJZ010000321.1 GCA_017305815.1 Hyphomicrobiales bacterium | reverse complement strand
CGTGTGGCCGCGCGCCAGCGCCTCCGCCACGACATGCGCGCCGACAAAGCCCGTGGCGCCGATGACTGCGATCTTCATTTCGAACCTCTTGCTCCAGGCGGCGCGATCCCGCGCGCCCTCATTGCGTTCCTTCACCGCCCAGGCGGTTACCAATCATAACTAGGCGCTTGACTTGCATGCGGGAAGGACGCATCTCCGGCGCACCAGAGCACAGCGAGGGAACCGCCTCGCCGGTGGAAGGAGCAAATTCATGGAAGAAGTGGCGGAAAGGCTCGATTCGGAGGCGATCGACCAGCCCGGCTCCGCGGCGATTGTCGCGCCGCTGATGAACGGACCGTTCGCCGGGACGGTGGTGCTTCCGGCCGAGCAGTGCCCGGTTCGCGACGTGCTGGACCGGCTCGGCGATGCCTGGAGCTTCCTGGTCGTACGGCAGTTCGCAGCGGATGCTGACCGTGACGCTGCGCAACCTCGAACGCGACGGCCTCGTCAGCCGACAGGTATTCCCGACGACGCCGCCGCAGGTCGAATATGCCCTGACGGAGATGGGATGGTCACTGGCGGAGCCGATGCGCGTGCTGACGCAATGGGCCTCATCCAACCACGACCGGATCAAGGCGGCGCGCGGCGCTTATGACGCGGAGCGCGACGCCTAGGCTCCGTATTCAGCGCGGCAGCAGGCCCTTCAGCGCGACATGCTGGAGCAGCAGGATGGTCTTGGCGTCGCAGATGCGGCCGTCGTCGATCATGGCGAGCGCCTCGGCGAAGGGCAGTTCCAGAACCTCGATGTCCTCGCCCTCATTCTCGTGGCCGCCGCCTTCGCCGGTGCGGTCGCGCGGCGAATAGCGGGCGACGAACAGATGCAGCTGTTCGACGACGCTGCCCGGCGACATGAAGGGAATCATGACGCGCTGCGGCGCCTCGAGGGTGACGCCGAGTTCCTCCTCGGCTTCCTTCTTAATGCAGGTGAAGGGGTCGTCGGCGTCGAGCAGCCCGGCACAGGCTTCGATCAGCGGCTCCTGGTGGCCGCGCACCCAGGCCGGATAGCGGAACTGGCGAATGAGCAGCACCGTGTCGCGATCGGGGTCGTAGGGCAGCACGGCGGCGCCGTCGCCGCGATCATAGGTCTCGCGCGTCTGCGTCTGCCAGCTTCCGTCCGAGCGGCGATAGTCGAAGATGTTCTTGTAGAGCCTGCCCCAGCTGTCCGAGAGCAGGATGCGCTCGCGCTCGCGAACCCGGTCATTCCAGTCCGTCATCCGGTTTTCCTTGCCATTCCGACTGTGCCGCCGCCGTGCGAGGCGTCCGCGGCATGCTTCGATGTCGAGCCTAGTTCAGCACGAGACGCCTTATCAAAGCTGAAATCGCCGCGCGGTAGTCAGCCGGGTCGGCCCCGGAATCGATCGCCAGCGCCGCGCGGTCGAACGCGGCTGACAGGAGGTCGGTAAGCGCGGCGAGCGGCAGACCGGCATCGCGCCCGGCTTGCGATAGGGCGGCGGCAAGCCCCTCGCCGAGCGTCCGCGCCGCATTCGACTCGTCCAGCGCCCGGACCTCGGCCATGCCCAGCACGGCAGGCGCCTCGATCAGCAGCAGCCGCGTCCGCCCCGGTTCGCGCATGGCGTCGAGATAGGCGACGCCGCCGGCGACCAGCGCCTCCAGCGGCGGCAGCGTGTCCGGCGCCCTGCCCTCGATGGCGCGGGCGACCTCGCGCGCCTCCTCCGTCACCACTGCCCGGAACAGATCGCGCTTGTCCTCAAAGTGGTGATAGAGCGCGCCGCGCGTGATTCCGGCAGCCGCCACGATCTCCGGCGTCGACGTCCCGGCATAACCTTTGGAGACGAACAGCGCCCGCGCGGCGGCGAGCAGAGCGGCGCGCGTCTTCCCGGTGCGGTCCTGGTTGGTACGGGCGGTCGATTGCATACATACAGCCTGTATGTTAATTGAGGAGATACATGCAGACTGTATGTCAATCGAGAGAGAGCGCAAGACCATGCGGATCACGAGCTTCTATCCCGTGCTGATGACCGGGGACGTGGCAGGAACGGCGGCGTTCTACCGGACGCATTTCGGCTTCGTCGCGGCGTTCGAGAGCGACTGGTATGTCCATCTCCAGGCCGCGACGGATCCGGCGGTCAATCTCGCCATCCTCGACGGCGCGCATGCGACCATCCCCGAAGCCGGGCGTGGCGCCACGGCC
>JAFKJZ010000183.1 GCA_017305815.1 Hyphomicrobiales bacterium | reverse complement strand
TCTGCGGCGCGGGCACGCTGCCGTCCGCCGATGCACCACCTGCGCCGCCACCGCCCGCCACGACCGGCGACAGCGCCGCGACATCGGCGGTGCGATCGAACGGAACCTCGGCGCGGGCGACCACCTTGCCGGTGCTTGTATCCACTTGGTCGACGCGTACGACGCGACGGCCCGGCTCGATCGACTTCGGCGCCTCCAGCAGCCAGCGACCGCCTTCACCCGGCTTTGCCTCGCCAACCGGCTTGTCGTCGACATAGACGCGAACCGGCGCATTGGTCTTGGCCGAGCCGGCGACGAAAGTCTTGCCGTCTTCAGCCTCGACAGCATCGACAGTGACCTTGGGCTCGGTGCTGGCAGGAGCCGCATCGGCGGTCTTCGTCGCGTCGGAGCCTGCTTCGGCGGCCTTGGGCGCGTCGGAGGCGGGGGACTCTGCCTTGGCGACGTCAGTCTTGGTGGCACCGGTCGCCGGGGCAGCCTGCTCCGTCGAACCGGCGACAGGCGCAGCGGCGTCCGCCGGTGCGGCAACCTTGTCGGAAGCGGCGAGCGTATCGCCCGCCTTGGCCGACGCGTCGGCCTTGGGCGCCTCTGCCTTTGCAGTCTCGGTGCCGGCGGATTCGGTCTTCGCCGCATCCGTGCCGGCCGCCTCGGCCTTGCCGGCAGCGTCCGGCGCAGCGGCGGAGGGCGCCGCGGTCTCGGGCTTCGCGGTAGCGTCCGGTCGCGGCGGCGACCTTGGTCTAGGCGCCGGCATCCGGCTTCTGCAGGACTTTGCTGGCGGCGTCCGGCGTGTTCAGGACGACGAGCGCCTCGCCCTTGCCCGGCTCCTGCACCTGCACGGCGACGGTCTGCTCGGAAAGGGTCTCGGTCTTCTTGTCGGCCGAGGTGGTGCGGATCGAAAGGTCGTGCGTGCCTGCAGCGAGCGGCTTCTCCACCGCCATAGCCCATTCGCCGCGCTCATTGGCCTCGGCGGTCGCGATCGGCGCGGAGCCGTCCAGCAGTTCGACCTTGGCCTTCGGCGCGGCGAGGCCGGCGACGACGGTCTCGCCGGTCGGCTCTACGCGGACGATGTCGAAGCTCGGCGCGGCGCTCTCGGCCGGCGCCTCGGCCTGCTTCGCGGCGCCCGAAGCATCGGCAGTGGCATTCGAAGCCGCGTCAGCCGGCTTGGGCGCGTCGGCGGGCTTGTCGGCCTCGGCTGCCTTGGATGTATCGGTAGTCTTGGAGGCGTCGGCGGTGCCTGAATCAGCAGCCGGCTTTGCATCCGCAGACTTGGAATCTGCAGACTTGGCGTCCGCTGAAGCCGTGGAGCCGGCGCCCGGCGTGGAACTCGGCTTGACGACAAGGCCGTAGTAGCCCCCGACCAGGATAGCGGCAATCGCCACGACGCCGGCGACGCGGCCGGAAGTCTTCGGCCCGGAGGGTGTATTTTCAGCCATCGATGCTCAAACCTGTCGCTCAAAACGGAACGGTTTCGCGTTCCGCGCCCGGCGGGCACTCATTCCCCTGCCGGATCCGCCGATTCCCTGGCTGTTTCCCCGGCATCTCACGAAACTGTTATACCTGCTTTCCCCCGCGCGACAAGGCAGCGAAACCGCAGTTTCCGAGGCTCTGTGACGCATTTGCCGACCGCTTGACGGTCGCCGCCACGGATGCGAGGAAGGCCCTATGACAGAGCTTTCCTCGATTTGCGTCTACTGCGGTTCCTCCACCGGAGATCGACCCGTCTATGCCGAATTTGCCGAGCGTCTCGGTGATCTCATGGGCCAGGAAGGCCTCGGCCTCGTCTATGGCGGCGGCGCCATCGGCCTGATGGGAATTACCGCCCGCTCGGTCATGGCCGCCGGCGGCCATGTGACAGGCATCATCCCGCAGTTCCTGAAGGAACGCGAAGTGATGCTGGAAACGGCGCATGAACTGATCGTCACGGAGGACATGCATGAGCGCAAGCGCATGATGTTCGAGCGTTCGGACGCCTTCGTCGCCCTCCCGGGCGGCATCGGCACGCTCGAGGAGCTGGTCGAGATGATGACCTGGGCCCAGCTCGGCCGCCACCGCAAGCCCGTGCTGATCGCCAACATCAATGGCTTCTGGGATCCCCTGATCGCGCTTCTGCGACACATGGCCGATTCCGGCTTCATCCGGCGCGGCTTCGAGGTCAACTACCTCGTCGTCGACAGCGCCGAGCAGGTGCTGCCGAAGCTGCGCGAGGCGATTGCCCGCACGGTCGAGCCGGCGCCCGTCGTCGAGCCGATGCCGATCGCCGACCTCTGAGCGATCGGCCTTCTTCCGAAGCGGCTAGGGTGCGGGCACGAGCGGCTCGCGCGCGCCGGTGAGGAAGTCGACGATGCCCGCGGGTCCGCGCTCGCCGAGGCAAAGCGCCAGCACCTGATGGGCAGCCGCAGCTTCCGACGCGCTGCGCGGGAACATCGCCGCCTCATAGGCGGCGAAGGCGGCCTCGATGTCGCCGGCGTGCGCCACGATCGCCTCGCCGAGTTCAGCGCCGTCCAGCATCGCCAGGTTCGCGCCCTCGCCGGCCGGCGGCGCCAGGTGCGCGGCATCGCCGACAAGCGTAACGCCGGGCACGCGCTCCCATTCTAGCCCGACCGGCAGGGCATACAGCCGCCGCAGCACCGGCGCGGTCTCGCCTTCCGTGATCAGCGCGGTCAGCGCCGGCGCCCAGCCCTCGAACTCCGCGGCGACCCGCGCCATCAGCGCATCGGAATCGGCAAGGTCGATGGCGTCGAACCACGCCTCGGGGCGCTTCAGCCCGATATAGCTGTGCAGGATTCCTTTCGGCTCACGATGGGCAAAGATCCCCTTGCCCGGCGCCAGCACGAACAGCGCGCCGCCGCCGACCGCCTCGGCCGTGGCGGCATGCCGCGCGTCGGCATCGTGCAGATAGGTCTCGACGAAGCTCGTGCCGATATAGTCGGGCTTCACGTCCGTCAGCAGGGGCCGCACTCTGGACCACGCGCCGTCCGCGCCGACGAGCGCTTCGGCCACGACCTTCGATCCGTCGGCGAATCCGAGTTCATGCCGGCCTCCGCCCAGCGCCGTGATGGCGACGAGTTTCCTGCCCCACTGGATCGTGCCCGGCGGCAGGGATTCGAGCAGGATCCGCCGCAACTCACCGCGCAGCACCTCGGGCCGCCCGCCCGTGCCGTCGTCCAGCTGGTCGAGCAGGACGGTGCCGTCCCGATCGAGCACACGCGTCGCCTCGCCGCCCTCATGCACCAGGGCACGAAACGCATCATAGAGCCCCGCCGCCCGCAGCGCCCTCTGCCCGTCCGCTTCGTGAATGTCGAGCATACCGCCCTGGGCGCGAGCGCCAGCCGAGGGATCCGCCTCATAGATTGTCGCCGGGATGCCGTGCAGGTGAAGGACGCGTGCGAGGGTTAGGCCGCCCAGGCCCGCGCCGACGATCGTGACCGCTGCCATCATCGAGTTCCTTTCAGGATCAGATTGGAACGACGTTCCATACATCGTAATTGGAATGGCGTTCCATGCATGTCAAGATGCCGGCATGAAAACCGTACCCCCTCGAACCGAACGGCGCGCCGACGCGCTCTCGAAGCAGCGGATCGTCGAAGCGGCGATCGAGATCCTCGACGCCGACGGCGAGACCGCGCTGACATTTCGCGCGCTGGCGGCGCGACTGGCGACGGGAAGCGGCGCCATCTACTGGCACGTCGCCGATAAGGGCGAGCTGCTGGCGGCGGCGACCGACGAGATTGTCGCCCGCGTCATGACCGGCATCGTCCCGGAAGCGGAGCCGCGCGCGGCGATCCGGGCTATCGCTCTGGGCGTGTTCGATGCGATCGACGCCCACCCCTGGGTCGGCGCCCAACTGACGCGCGAGCCGTGGCGGCCGGCACTGTTGCTGGTATTCGAGGGAATTGGCGGACGGCTGCAAACGCTTGGCGTGCCGGAACGGGCGCAGTTCGACGCCGCTTCGACCCTGCTCAGCTACGTCATCGGCGTCGCGGGACAGAACGCCGCCCACGCGCGCATGGCGCGCGATGAGGAGCGGACGGATCGGTCAGCCTTTCTCGGCGAAGTCGCCGATCGATGGTCTGCGCTGCCGGCCTCCGGATATCCGTTCCTGCGTCATGTGGCGGCGCAGATGCGCGACCATGACGACCGCGAGCAGTTCCTTGCGGGCGTCGACCTCATCATGGCGGGCATAGCTGCCATCCAATAGATTCGCCCGGCTGCGGCGAAGGGCGCCCGTGCGGGCGCCCCGCTCGTTCAGGCGGCGGCGGGCTTCGCGCCGGCGCGGATCAGCTTGTAGATGATCGAATCGAGCAGCGCCTCGAAGGAGGCGTCGACGACGTTTTCCGACACGCCGATCGTCATCCAGCTGTCGCCGGTGCCGTCGCGCGTCTCGATCAGCACGCGCGTCACCGCCTCCGTGCCGCCGTTCAGGATGCGGACCTTGTAGTCGATCAGCTCGAGATCCCGGATGATGTCCTGATAGACGCCGAGATCCTTGCGCAACGCTCGGTCGAGCGCGTTGACCGGGCCGTTGCCTTCCTCGACCGTCAGCAGCCGCTCGCCACCGACGATCAGCTTCACCACGGCCTCCGAGACCGAGATCTGCTTGCCGATCGCGTTGAAGCGGCGCTCGACGGTGACGTGGAAGCTTTCAACGGTGAAATAGTCCGGCACGTGCCCAAGCGTGCGCCGGGCCAGCAGCTCGAACGAGGCGTCGGCGCCTTCATAGGAATACCCGACCGCCTCGCGCTCCTTCACCTCGGCGAGCAGCGCGTCGAGGCGGCGATCGCTCTTGTCGACCGAGATGCCGAGCCGCGCCAGTTCCGCCAGGAGGTTCGAGCGGCCGGCCTGATCGGAAACCAGCACGCGGCGATGGTTGCCGACAGATTCCGGCTTCACATGCTCGTAGGTGCTCGGATCCTTGACGATGGCCGAGGCATGGATGCCCGCCTTGGTGGCGAAGGCCGAGGCGCCGACATAGGGCGCCTGACGGTTGGGCGCGCGGTTGACGATCTCGTCGAAACGATGCGAAAGCGCCGTCAGCCCGCGCAGCGACTCGGTCGAGACGCCGATCTCGAAGCGGTCGGCATAGAACGGCTTCAGCATCAGCGTCGGGATGATCGAGGTCAGGTTGGCGTTGCCGCAGCGCTCGCCGATGCCGTTCAGTGTGCCCTGGATCTGGCGCGCGCCGCCGCGCACGGCGGCCAGCGAATTGGCGACAGCCTGCTCGGTGTCATTATGGGCGTGCACGCCGAGATGATCGCCCGGAATGACCTTGGCGACCTCCCGGACAATCGCCTCGACCTCTTCCGGCAGCGTGCCGCCATTGGTCTCGCACAGCACGACCCAGCGCGCGCCGGCGTCATAGGCCGTCCTGGCGCAGGCCAGCGCATAGGCCGGATTGGCTTTGTAGCCGTCGAAAAAGTGCTCGCAATCGACAAGCGCTTCCTTGCCGGCCGCGATCGCCGCCTCGACCGACTGGCGGATGCCGTCGAGGTTTTCTTCCTCGGTTGCGCCGAGCGCGACCTTGACCTGGTAGTCCCAGCTCTTGGCGACGAAGCAGATCGCGTCCGATGCGGAAGCGAGCAGCGTGTTGACGCCGGGATCGTTGGAGAGGCTGACCCCTGCCCGCTTGGTCATGCCGAAGGCGGTGAAGGTCGCCCGCTTTGTGCGCCTCTCGGAGAAGAACCGCGTATCGGTCGGGTTGGCGCCGGGATAGCCGCCCTCGACATAGTCGACGCCGAGCTGGTCAAGCAGGTCGGCAATCAGGACCTTGTCCTCGACCGAGAAGTCGACGCCATTCGTCTGCGCGCCGTCGCGCAGCGTCGTATCGAAAAGATAGAGGCGCTCTTTCGTCATTCCGCGTCTTCTTCCGGCGCCGCCTTGCGGTCCCATGTCGTCCAGAACTCGCCGGTCACCTCGTCCTTGCCGTCGATGATGACGAGGCCCATGGCGTCGAGCTGCTTACGGATGCTGTCGGCCTTGGCGAAGTCCTTCGCCTGGCGGGCGGCGATGCGGTCGGCGATCAACTGATCGATCAGGTCTTCGTCGAGCGGAATCTGGGTCATCGTGGTGTCTTTCCTGTTGGGGACGGCGGGATCGGCCTCAGGCCGTCAGCGCTTCACTTCCCATGTCGTGACGATTTCGCCGGTCGCCGGATCCTTGGCGTCCTTCAGCAGGATGCCCATGCCGTCGAGCTCGGCGCGGATGCGATCGGCCTCGGCGAAGTTCTTGGCCCGGCGGGCTTCGAGGCGGGCGGCGATCTGCGGTTTGGCGATGGCATCGAGCTCCAAGAGCTTCTTTTCATAGTCGCCCGGACCATCGGTCACAGAAGAGCCATAGCTACCGATTTCTTCGGGATGCTCCCCATTCCACAGGCCAAGGAAGCGCATCGAACGCGACAGCTTGGTCGCCGCGTCGATATCGCTCCTCTGCCGGGCCCATGACGCCATCAGCGCCTTGGCTTCGGAGAAATTGAGATCGTCCGCCAGCTTCTCGACCAGCTCTGCCGGCGGCTCGTTGCTGTCAGTTGGATCGGCGCCGCGGACGAAATGAATCCAATCTGCGAGCTGCTTGCGCGCCTCGACCAGCCGCTCGGCGGTGAAATCGATCGGCTGCCGGTAATGCGTCGTCAGCATGGCGAAGCGCAGCACATAACCGTGCCAGATGTTCGAGCCGAAGCTGCCGGTTTCCAGCAGTTCGCGGATGGTGACGAAGTTGCCGAGGCTCTTCGACATCTTCTCGCCTTCGACCTGCAGGAAGCCGTTATGCATCCAGATATTGGCCATGCGCGGAGCGTCGAAGGCGCAGCAGGACTGCGCGATCTCGTTCTCGTGGTGCGGGAACACGAGGTCGATGCCGCCGCCATGGATGTCGAACGTGTTCTTCTGCGGATCGTCGCAGGAAAGCCCGCCGCCGAACGGCTTCAAGAGCTTCGCCATCGACATGGCCGAGCATTCGATGTGCCAGCCGGGACGGCCGCGGCCGTCGATGCCGGCTGGCGACGGCCAGCCCGGCTCGTTGTCGGCCGAAGGCTTCCAGAGCACGAAATCCATCGGCTCTTTCTTATAAGGAGCCACGTCAACGCGTGCCCCGGCCAGCATCTCGTCGAGCGAGCGCCGGGCGAGCGCGCCATAGCGCGGCAGCTTGCCGTTTAGCCCGTCCATCGCCGAGGGCGAGAACAGCACATGGCCTTCGGCGACATAGGCGACGCCGCGCTCGACGAGCCGTTCGATCATCTCCCGCATGCCGTCGATATGTTCGGTCGCACGCGGCTGCTCGGTCGGCGCCAGGCAGCCGAGCGCCGCCACATCCGCCTGGAACTGCGCGTCGGTCTTTTCCGTGACCAGCCGGATCGCCTCGTTCAGCGGCAGGTCGGGATAGTCGACGGCGGCGCGCGCGTTGATCTTGTCGTCGACGTCCGTGATGTTGCGGACATAGGTGACGTGATCGGCGCCATAGACATGGCGCAGCAGGCGGTACAGCACGTCGAAGACGATGACCGGCCGCGCATTGCCGATATGAGCGAAATCGTAGACCGTCGGCCCGCACACATACATGCGAACATGCGGCTTGCCCGTCGCGGGATCGCGGAAGAGCGGGTTCAGCTCGTCCTTGTCCTTCGTCAGCGTATTGTAGAGGCGCAGCGTCATTGAACGATCCCGATGAACAAAAGCCCGCCTGCCAAGGCGTTCATCTCTATCGGAACGGAACAGAGGAACGGCCTCAGCCAGCGAGCGCTAGCCGGTAATAATCCCGCAGCAGGTAATGCCGTTGAAACGCGGAAAAGCCGTCATGCCAGCGTGATGACGGAATTCGAACGGAGCGTCAAGGCGGAAGCCATCCACAGTCCCGCCATCAACGTCACCAAAACCCTAAGATCGGGACAATTTTAATCAAATCGCAATTATTCCGAACGATATCTGAACGCAGGTTTCAGGTCGGGTTCAGCGGCGGGGGCGCAGGATCCGAGCATCGACCGGCTTTTGGAGTATTGCGTCATGGCCACTCGTTCGTTCTTCGCCGTCACCCTCTTTGCGACGCTGATCGGTATCGGCCTCGCCGAAATGGTCCAGCGCCCGACCCACACCGACATCCGGGATCCGCGCGCGTCCGCCCTCAGCATGTGCATGAGCAAGGGCGTCGCCTGCGGCGTAGCAGCCAACCGCGCCGGCTTCGCCTCATTCTGACATTCAATCGCTCGCCTCGCTGGCCCTGATCGGCTACGACGGATCGCGGCAGGCAAGCTGCCCACCATCCGTATCGTTCGCAGGCAAGACAATGACCGACAAAAGCCCGGCCGGCGCCGATCTCGACGAGAGCGCGCTGTTCTTTCACCGCTTCCCACAACCGGGAAAGCTTGAGATCCGGGCGACGAAGCCCCTCGGCAATCAGCGCGACCTGGCGCTCGCCTATTCTCCGGGCGTCGCGGCCCCCTGTCTCGCCATCGAGAAGGACCCTGCCAAGGCCTTCGACTATACCGCGCGCGGCAATCTGGTCGCGGTCATCTCCAACGGCACCGCCGTGCTCGGCCTCGGCGCCATCGGCGCCCTCGCCTCGAAGCCGGTGATGGAGGGCAAGGCCGTCCTCTTCAAGAAGTTCGCCGGCATCGACGTGTTCGACATCGAGGTGGACGAACGCGACATCGATCGCTTTGTCGACGTGGTGGCGGCGCTGGAACCGACCTTCGGCGGCATCAACCTCGAAGACATCAAGGCGCCGGAATGCTTCGAGATCGAGCGCAAGCTGCGCGCGCGGATGCAGATCCCCGTCTTCCATGACGACCAGCACGGCACGGCGATCATCGTCGGCGCCGCCGTCATCAACGGTCTGAAGCTGAAGCAGAAGCCCATATCGGAAGCGAAGATCGTCTGCTCGGGCGCCGGCGCCGCCGCGCTCGCCTGCCTGAACCAGATGGTCGCGCTCGGCGCGAAGCTTGAGAATATCTGGGTCGCCGACATCGAGGGCGTCGTCTACGAGGGCCGCGAGGCGCTGATGGACCCGTGGAAGTCCATCTTTGCCCAGAAGACCGACAAGCGGAAGCTCGCCGACATCATCGACGGCGCCGACGTCTTCCTCGGCCTCTCCGCCGCCGGCGTGCTGAAGCCCGACATGGTCGCCCGCATGGCCGAGCGCCCGCTGATCCTGGCGCTCGCCAATCCGAAGCCGGAAATCATGCCGGACGACGCGCGCGCCGCGCGGCCCGACGTGATGATCTGCACCGGCCGTTCCGATTTTCCCAATCAGGTCAATAACGTACTCTGCTTTCCTCATATCTTCCGCGGCGCGCTCGACGTCGGCGCGACGACGATCAACGAGGAGATGAAGCAGGCCGCGGTCCACGCGATCGCAGCCCTCGCCCAGGAGGAGCCGTCCGACATCGCCGCGCAGGCCTATGGCGGCGTGCAGCTCACCTTCGGACCGGACTACCTGATCCCGTCGCCCTTCGATCAGCGCCTGATCCTGCGGATCGCGCCGGCGGTGGCGCGGGCGGCGATGGAATCCGGCGTCGCGACGCGGCCGATCGCCGATTTCGACGCCTATATGGACCGCCTGACCCGCTTCGTCTTCAAGTCGGGCCTGTTGATGAAGCCGATGGTGGCGGCCGCCAAGCAGGACGTGAAGCGCGTCATCTATGCCGATGGCGAGGACGAGCGCGTGCTGCGCGCCGCCCAGGTGGCGCTGGAAGACGGCCTGGCGCAGCCGATCCTGATCGGCCGCCCTTCGGTGATCGAGACCCGCGTCAAGCGCTTCGGCCTGCGCTTCAAGCCGGGCACCGATTGCGAGATCATCAATCCCGAGGACGACAAGCGCTATCGCGAGTATGTCGAGCTCTATCTCGACAAGATGGGCCGGCGCGGCATCACGCCGGAAGCGGCGCGCACCATCGTCCGCACCAATTCGACCGTCATCGGCGCACTGGCGCTGATCCGCAGCGATGCCGATGCGCTGCTCTGCGGTCTCGAGGGCCAGTTCCGCACCAATTTCCGCGTGATCCGCGACGTCATCGGCCTCCGGCCGGGCAGCCACGCCTATTCGGCGATGAGCCTGCTGATCAGTTCGGGCGCGACGACGTTCCTCACCGACACCTATGTCAACGAGAACCCGACGGCGGAGGAAATCGCGGAAGTGACCCGCCTCGCCGCCGACCACATCCGCCGCTTCGGCATCACCCCGAAGGCGGCGATGCTGTCGCACTCCAACTTCGGCTCGCGCGACAATGCCTCCAGCGCCAAGATGCGGGCGGCGACGCAGATCCTGTGGGAGACGGCGCCCGAGCTCGAGGTCGATGGCGAGATGCACGGCGACTCGGCGCTTTCCGAGACGCTGCGCGCCCGCGTGATGCCGAAGTCGAAGCTGACCGGCGAAGCCAATCTCCTGGTGTTCCCGAACCTCGACGCCGCCAACATCACGATGAACGTCGTCAAGGTGATGACCGACGCGCTGCATGTCGGCCCGATCCTGCTCGGCGCCGCCAAGCCCGCCCATATCCTGACGCCGTCCGTGACGTCACGCGGCATCGTCAACATGACGGCGCTGGCCGCCGTCGAGGCGCAGAGCGTCTGATCGAGGCGCCCGACACCCGCATGCGGATGCGGATGGGCAGGCACGCGTCAACCTGATCTAAATCATGGCCGGCCCAGATTGGGCCGGCCATTCTTCTTCGTGGCACCTTCCCTCTCGAAAAGAGCCAAGTCGCGATGACCAGTCCGGCTGACGACAGCGTCGATCTCTATCTGAGCGACATCCATAACTTCTTCCAGACGCCGGAAGTCGATCCGTTCCTCGGCGAGAACATCGAGGCTTCGGGCATCGATCAGCTGATCGACACGATGAACTCCCGGCCCGACTCGCGAAAGATCCGGCGCATCGTCATCCACCTGCCGGAAGCGACGATGCCGCCGGCCCTGCAGGGACGGGTTCGGACGGCGATCACCAATTACTGCGACGCCCAGATCCGCCTCGACGTACAGAAGACCCGCGAGATCTGGCTGGAGGGACGCAGGGCGCTCAAGATCGGCCTCGTGTTCTGGGCAATCTGCCTGAGCCTGTCCCTGCTGTTCGAAGAGGTCATCTTCACCCGCCACGCGCTCGGCCGGCTGTTCGGCGAGGGCTTCATCATCGCCGGCTGGGTCGGGCTCTGGCGACCGGCCGAACTGCTTCTCTATGACTGGCGCCCCTTCGCGCGTGAGAAGAAGCGCTACGAGGAAATCAAGGCGATGGAGGTCACCATCGTGCCCCGCGCCGCCGGCGCCGGCCCGACCGCGACCGCACTCTGAGGAGCCCGCCACGCACTGCGGACAGCTCTCACTGGATGAGAGGACCGGCAGGCTTCGCGCGAACTGCCGAGGCAGCGCCCCGGCGGGACAAATGCCGGCCTCGCTCTATCTGGCATCCATGGCGCGTGCTTGCCGCCGCACCAGGATCAGGAGCGAATCATGAGCACATCCGATCAGGACAGGGCCTTGCTTGACGAGGACGGCATCGACCGCCGCGGCTTCCTCAGATGCATGAACTGGGCCGGAACCGGAATTCTCTGGAGCCTCGCCGGGGGCCTGCCGCTGGGGATCGGCCTCGACAGGGCGCTGGCCGCCGAGGCGCCCGCATCGCCCTTCACCTTCCTGCAGATCAGCGACAGCCATGTCGGCTTCGACAAGC
>JAFKJZ010000182.1 GCA_017305815.1 Hyphomicrobiales bacterium | reverse complement strand
TCGCCAAGGACCTGCAGATCATTCCGGGCGTCCAGGAGATGCTCGATGCGCTCGACTACCCGCGCTGCATCTGCTCGAACTCCTCGCCCGAGCGGCTGAAGATCTCGTTGACCAAGACCGGGCTCTACGACCGCTTCCGTCCCTACATCTTCTCGGCCGTCGCCGTCCGCAACAAGCAGCCGAAGCCGGCGCCCGACGTCTACCTGCATGGCGCCGCCGAATTCGGCGTCGACCCGAAGGACTGCATCGTCGTCGAGGATTCGACCCACGGCATCCACGCCGGCCGCGCCGCCGGCATGCGCGTGGTCGGCTTCACGGGCGGCACCCATTCCTGGCCGGGCCATGCCGACGCGCTGACCGCCGCCGGCGCCATCACGGTCATCAACCGCATGCGCGACCTGCCGGCCACCATCGAGGCGCTCGCCTCCTGGCATCCGGACGAGGTCTGACGCCACGGCCATGACGGTCCGGCTGCGCGCCCATCACCTGCTCTGCATGCTGACCTATGTCGGCAAGGGCTACACGCCGGATTTCTGCGCCAACTACGACAAGATCGCCGCGCGACTGACGCGCGGCGAAGACATCGAGATCGTCGCCGGACCCGACGACGTCTGCGCGCCGCTGCTCGCGACCGAAGCGCCGCATTGCCACAACGACAGCGTGCTGGTGCGCGACGCACAGGCAGCCGCCGCGGCTTCGGACATGCTCGGCGCGACGGTCGCCCCCGGCTACCGCTTCGCGCTCGACGCCGCCCTGCTCGCCCGCTTCCGCGCCGCCTTTGCAGCGGGAACCTCGCGCACCGCCTGCGGCGGCTGCGAATGGTCGGGACTCTGCGACACGATCGCCGGCGCCGGCTTCGACGGTGCTCGCCTCTCGGGCGGCCGCTAGCGGCAGGGCCCGTTCAGCACCGGCGTTCGCCGCAGCATCCAGAAGTGCCGCCACCGGTCCAGCCGACGCCAGCCGCCAAACCGCAGCCGCACGCGGACACGCTGGTCGGCGGCGTCGAAATCGGCGGAAAACCAGCCGGCGCGCGGCGGAGCTCCGGTCGGCGGCCCCAGCTCCCGCACGAAGCCGATGGCGTCGCGCCCCGGCAGGGCGCGGATGGCGGGCGCGCGAAAATAGGGCATGGCCCGACATCGCCAGGCGATCGTCGCGGCCGTCAGATCCTCGGAAAGAACGAAATCCCGTGCCGGCTGGACGCGGACATAGGAGGCCCGGCTCTCATCCTGCGGCCGCGCGGCGATCCGCCCGGCCAGGAAGGATGGAATCGCATCGACCAGATCGGCCGCGGCATGGGCGAGCGACACCGAATATCGCGGCTGCGGAAAGGTGACCTCCGTCTGCGCCACGATGGCGCCGGCATCGATCGCCGGCGCGAGAAGATGGAGCGTGATCCCGGCCGCGTCTGCTGCCCGATCGAGGATCATCGCCTGCACCGGCGTCGGACCGCGATATCGCGGCAGGAGCGAAGGATGGAAGTTGAAGGCCCGGCCCGGAAAGAGCGCGAGCATCTCCGGCGGGACGCGGTGCTCGAAATAGGCGGAGATGAGCACGTCGGCACCGGCTTCCCGAGCCAGGCGCACAGCGTCCGGCCAGGACGCAAGGCGGGGAACCTCGATCCGCGGCACGCCGGCCGACCGCAGGCGGCGCCCGAGCGACCATTGCGGCGCGACGCGGCCGAGCCGCCGATCATGGCGCCAGTGATCCTCGTGCCCGGCGGCGGTCCAGAACGCCGCGATGCGATGGCCGCTCGCCAACCAGCGGGCGACCACCGCAGCGGGAGCCGGGGACGGACTGCCGAGAAAGAGCGCGGTCAGCGCCAACGCCGCCTCCCTACGTCGCGACCGATGTCGTTTACTTTACGGAATCCCGTGCTACCGTCGACGAATCAGAACGGGAGCACACTGCAATGAGCCTTCGCAAGCCCTACGCCAAGCCGGCCCTCGTCGCCGGCCCGCTGCTCGGCGCCGTCGCCGCCGTCGTGGTCGGCAGCAATTCGAAGGGATAGCCCCTCCGGCCGCGACCGGAGGGGGACAGCCTACTCCGCCGCGGCGGCTTCCGCCCAGGGCTCCGGCTTTTCCCATTTGAGCTTGGGCGAGCGCGCAGCGCGGGTTTCGTCGAGGCGGCGGCGCGGCGCATAGCGCGGCGCCTGCTCGAAGCGTTCGAGATCGCCCGCCTTCGCCTTCATCACCAGATCCCGCAATGTCGCGATGAAGAGGTCGAGCGAGGCCTTCGATTCCGATTCCGTCGGCTCGATCAGCATCGCGCCATGGACGACGAGCGGGAAATACATCGTCATCGGGTGATAGCCCTCGTCGATCATCGCCTTGGCGAAATCGAGCGTCGAGACCCCTGTGCCCTCCAGGAAGGTGTCGTCGAACAGCACCTCATGCATGCAGGTGCGGTCGCCGGAGGGCTGGCTCATCAGGTCGCGCAGGCCGGCGCGGACATAGTTGGCGTTGAGCACGGCGTCCTCCGACGCCTGCTGCAGCCCGTCCGAGCCGTGCGACAGCATGTAGGACAGCGCCCGCACGAACATGCCCATCTGGCCATGGAAGGCAGTCATGCGGCCGAAGGGGGTTTCGCCCGGCTTGAGCGCCGCTTCGCTCTCGACCAGCACCGGGCCGTTCCCCTCCATGCGAATGAAGGGCAGCGGCGCGAAGGCGGCGAGCCGCTCGGAAAGCACCACCGGCCCGGCGCCCGGGCCGCCGCCGCCATGCGGCGTCGAGAAGGTCTTGTGCAGGTTGATGTGCATGGCATCGACGCCGAGTTCGCCAACCTTGGCCTTGCCGACGATGGCGTTGAAATTGGCGCCGTCGCAGTAGAAATACGCGCCCGCCGCATGGATCGCCGCGGCGATCTCGACGACGTCGCGCTCGAACAGGCCGCAGGTGTTCGGGTTGGTCAGCATGATCGCGGCGACGTCGGGCGACAGCAGCGCCTTGACCGCCTCCGGGTCGACCGTGCCGTCGGCCCGCGCCGGGACCGTCACGACCTTGAAGCCGATCAGGGCGGCGGTGGCCGGGTTGGTGCCGTGCGCCGATTCCGGCACCAGCACGATGTTGCGCGTCTCGCCCTTGGCGGCGATCGCGGCCTTGATCGCCATCATGCCGCAAAGCTCGCCATGCGCGCCCGCCTTGGGCGACAGGGCGACCGAGGTCATGCCGGTCATCTCGAGCAGCCAGCGGCCGAGCTCGGCCATCAGCTCGACCGCGCCGCCGACGGTGGAAAGCGGCTGCAGCGGATGCACGTCGCCGATGCCCGGCAGCCGCGCCATCTTCTCGTTGAGACGCGGATTGTGCTTCATCGTGCACGAGCCGAGCGGATAGAGGCCGCTATCGATCGAGTAGTTCTTCTGGCTCAGGCGCACATAGTGGCGCATCGTCTCGGGCTCGGAGAGGCCGGGAAGGTCGATCGGCTGCTTGCGGGCGAGCTTGCCGAGGCGCGGGGTGAAATCGGCCGGCTCGTCGAGGTCGACGCCGGTGACGTCATCGCGGCCGACCTCGAACAACAGCGCTTCCTCGATCTGCAGGGCGCGGTTGCCGGTGAAGGTGTCGGGCAGGTCGGAGGTCGCGGCGGTTGCGGCGACGGTGGGGCGACCCTGGCTGTTCATGCTCATGCGAGCACCTCCGAAAGCGCTGCGACGAAGGCGGCGCGGTCATCATCCGAGTTCACTTCGGTAGAGGCGACGATCAGGAGATCGGCGAGTTCCGCCTTGCCGGGTTCGAGGCGCGAGGCCGGCACGCCGGCGAGCACGCCCTTCGCCACCAGCTTCTCGACGATGTCGGCAGCATTGCCGGGCAGGCGGATCGTGAACTCGTTGAAGAACGAGTCATTCAAGAGGGTTACGCCCGGCAGCGCAGAAAGCGATTCAGCGAGCTTCACCGCATTGGCGTGGTTGATCCGCGCCAGCCGCGCCAGACCGGTCTGGCCGAGAAGCGTCATATGAATCGTGAATGCCAGCGCGCAAAGCCCTGAATTCGTACAGATATTCGAGGTCGCCTTGTCGCGGCGGATGTGCTGCTCGCGGGTGGAAAGCGTCAGCACGAAGCCGCGCCGGCCTTCGGCGTCGACGGTCTCGCCGCAGAGCCGGCCCGGCATCTGGCGGACGAATTTCTGGCGGGTCGCGAACAGCCCGACATAGGGGCCACCGAAGGAGAGCGCATTGCCGATCGACTGGCCTTCGCCGACGACGATGTCGGCGCCCTGGGCACCCGGCGGCTCGATCAGGCCGAGCGAGACGACCTCGGTGAAGACGGCGATCAGCAGCGCGCCGACCTCATGCGCCTTCGCCGCGATCGGAGCGAGATCGATCAGATGGCCATAGACGGAGGGCGACTGCACCACGACGCAGGAAGTCTCGGCATCGATCGAGGCCAGGATATCTTCGGTCGCATCCGGATCGGCCGGCAGCGCCTCGACCGTGTCGCCTGCCATCGGCGACAGCGATTCGACGACGGCGCGATACTGCGGATGCAAGCCACCGGAGAGGACGGCCTTCTTCCGCTTGGTCAGGCGATGCGCCATCAGCACGGCTTCTACCGTCGCGGTCGAGCCGTCATACATCGAGGCGTTCGCCACCTCCATGCCGGTCAGGTGCGCGATCTGCGTCTGGAATTCGAACAGGACCTGCAGCGTGCCCTGCGTGATTTCCGGCTGGTACGGCGTGTAGGAGGTAAGGAACTCCGAACGCTGGATCAGGTGGTCGACGGTGGCGGGCACATGATGCTTGTAGGCGCCGGCGCCGACGAAGAACGGCACCGAGGAGGCCGCCACGTTGCGGGCGGAGAGACGGCCGAGCGTGCGTTCGACCGACATCTCGCCGGCGGCCCTGGGCAGGTCCAGGCCGTGGACGCGAAGATCCTTGGGAATGTCGGCGAAGAGATCGTCGATCGAGCCGACGCCGATCGCCGCCAGCATAGCCTGCCGGTCGGCATCGGAATGGGGAAGATAGCGCATGGGACTACCGTTCAGAGTGGATCGGGAGGCGTCAGAGCGTGTCGATGAAGGCCTTGTAGGCCGCCTCGTCGAGCAGGCCGTCGAGTTCGCCGGGCTCCGTCAGCGTCAGCTTCCAGAACCAGCCGTCGCTCTCAGGCGCGTCGTTGATCATGGCCGGCGACTTTTCGAGCGCCGCGTTGACGGCGACGACGACGCCGGAAACCGGCGCGTATACGTCGCTCGCCGCCTTGACGGATTCGACCACGGCCGCGTCGTCGCCCTTGGCGAAGGTCTTTCCGACTTCCGGCAACTCGACATAGACGACGTCGCCCAGTTGCGACTGGGCATAGTCGGTGATGCCGACGAGGGCCTGGTCGCCCTCGAGCCGGATCCATTCATGGTCCTTGGTGAAATAGACGGTCATGATGATTTTCCCTGGAAGCGCCGTTCAGGCTTGTTTGCGGAAATAGCGGTGTGGAACGAAGGGCAAGGCGACGACGGACGCAGCAAGATCCTTGCCGCGCACCAGGAGCGTCACCGGCGTGCCGGGCGCGGCGTGTTCGGCCGCGATATAACCCATGGCGACGGGGCCGCCGGCGGTCGGGCCGAAGCCGCCCGAGGTGACGATGCCGATGGTGGTGCCGGAGGCGTCGCGGATCTCGGTGCCCTCGCGGGCTGGCGCCCTGCCCTCGGGCTTGATGCCGACGCGCAGCCGGGCCGGGCCGGCTGCCAGTTCACCAAGGATGCGGCCGGCGCCAGGAAAACCTCCCTCGGCGCGGCGGCGCCTGGCGAGCGCGAAACCGAGATCGGCCTCGACGGGCGACGTGGCCTCGTCGATGTCATGGCCATAGAGGCAGAGCCCGGCCTCGAGGCGGAGCGAATCGCGCGCACCGAGGCCGATCGGCTCGACCTCCGGCTCGGCGAGGAGGATGCGGACCAGCGCCTCGGAATCATCCGCCTTGACGGAGATCTCGTAGCCATCCTCGCCGGTATAGCCGGAACGGCTGACATGGCAGTCGATGCCGTCAAAGGCGAGGCGCGCGGCAGTCATGAAGCGCATCGAGGCAGCGTCGGGGCAGTGGCGCGCCAGCACCTCGGCCGCCCTCGGGCCCTGCAGCGCCACCAGCGCCAGATCCTCGGCCGGTTCCAGCACGACGCCCTCGGGCAGGTTGGCGGCGATATGGGCGTAATCGATCGCCTTGCGGCCGGCGTTGACGACCAGCGTCAGCGTGCCGTCCTCGTTCGGATCGGCGGAGCGCGTCACCATCAGGTCGTCGATGATGCCGCCTTCCGGCGTCGTCAGAAGCGTGTAGCGGATGCGGCCCGGCGCCAGCGCTTGGAAATCGCCCGGCGTCAGCGCCTCGAGCGCGCGGGCCGTGGTGGCGTGGTCGGGGCCGACCAGGAAGGCCTGTCCCATGTGGGAGACGTCGAACAGGCCGGCGCTCTCACGCGTCCAGTTGTGCTCGGCCAGAATTCCCTTGGGGTATTGCACCGGCATGGAATAGCCGGCGAACGGCACCATGCGGGCGCCTAGCTCGCGATGGAGGTCGGCAAGCGGCGTCTCGAGATCGGCCGAATGAGCCATGCATCAGAATCCTCGACAGGGTCCAAATGGCACGGGCAGGCCCAATCCGGCCTGTTCCGCGCCCCCTCTGTCTGAGAACCTGAGAGATTTCCCGCCCCGCCATGCGGCGAACGCGGCTACTCCTTCGGTGAGCCTTCGCCGCATGCGGCAAGGGCTGCTTTCCAGAGCGTCGCCGACCGTCCGGTCCGTTGGCCTGAGAGTTTCCGGGGCGGTTGCTCCTTCGGCGCCGACGAGGCTCTCACCCCTTCGGTCTCTCCCGGCGGTCGTTCAGCCGGCGACCAGGGCCGCCGACTCGGCTGGATCGCGACACGGATCCAGCTTGTCTCGTTAGTGGCGGATCACGGGCATCCCTGTCAATCGGAATGCCCGCGCCATGACGAATTCGCCGGTGCTATCAGCCGCGGCCCTTGCCGGCCGCCTTGTCATCGAAGCCGACATAGATGCGGAAGTCAGTATTGCCTTCGCTGAGCGGCACGACGATCGAATCATCGATCTTGGTAAAGTCGGCCGCATAGCTCGGGGCCGCCAGCGAGACGGGGATCCGGGCCAGGTCGGACTTCAGGACCTTGTCGCGGCCTTCCATGACGACGATGCGCAGCGGCACGTTGACGGTCTGCGCCTTGCCGGCCGGCCCGGCGGCGACGCGCCCCTTGACGCCGAGCTTCACCACGACGCCGCCATTCGGCGACTTGAAGCACTCGCGCGCCGTGTCGTTGATCGTCGCCTGGTAGACGACCGGCGGACCAGCGCCGGTCAGCGGATCCGGCTTGCCGTTGGCGATCACCTTCAATTCTTCCGTGCCGGGACGGATCGCCACCGGCGGGCAGTCAACCGCGAAGCCGAAATTCTCGGCGTTGACGATCGTGGCGTTCTGCAGATTTTTGTTCGGCGCGCCGAAAAGGGCGTTGTTGACGACGTTGCCGCCGCCGGAAGAACCGTCGCTCACGCTGGAGCAGGCGGAAACCAGACCGGCCAGGGCTACGGCCGACGCGAGTGTCAGAAGGCGGCGCGACCCGGCCGGGCCACCAAAAGAAGAACCATGCATCCCAATAATCCTCGACGCTGATGCGCGACGTCTATAACAGTCCGATTGATCTTTGGCGACTGAGTGGCCGACCGCCCGCCGCACCTTGCCCGCCGCATCACGCGACGATAGGGTTGCAACAAAGAGCGGCTGGCTACAAGTCTCGCCGCATGTGGAGGCGTTTCTTCCGTGAAATATGTGAGCACGCGCGGTCTAGCCCCCGCGCTCGGCTTCTCCGACGTTCTTCTGGCAGGGCTCGCACGCGATGGCGGCCTGTATGTCCCCGAGACATGGCCGGCATTTTCCTCCGAGAGCTTCGCGCGCCTGGCCGGGCGCCCCTATCCTGAGATCGCCTATGCGGTGATTCATCCCTTCGTCGCCGGCGAGATCGCCGATGCGGACCTCGCGCGCATGTGCGCCGAGGCCTACGCGACCTTCCGTCATCCGGCCGTCGCCCCGCTGGTGCAGACGGGACCGAACAGCTTCATCCTCGAGCTCTTCCACGGCCCGACGCTCGCCTTCAAGGACGTGGCGATGCAGTTGCTGGCGCGGCTGATGGATCATGTCCTGGCCGAGCGCGGCCGTCGCGCCACCATCGTCGGCGCGACGTCGGGCGATACGGGCGGCGCCGCGATCGAGGCGTTCCGCGGCCGGGCCGCCACCGACATCTTCATTCTGTTCCCGCATGGCCGCGTCTCCCCGGTGCAGCAGCGCCAGATGACGACGGTGCACGACGCCAACGTCCACGCCATCGCGCTCGAAGGCACGTTCGACGACTGCCAGGCGATCGTGAAGGGCCTGTTCAACGACCACGGATTCCGTGATCGTGTCTCGCTCTCCGGCGTCAATTCGATCAACTGGGGCCGCATCGTCGCGCAGGTGGTCTATTACGTCACCGCCGCGCTTTCGCTCGGCGCGCCGGCACGCTCGGTTTCCTTCACCGTGCCGACCGGCAATTTCGGCGATGTCTTCGCCGGCTATGTCGCGAAGAAGATCGGCTTGCCGGTCGACCGGCTGGTGATCGCCACCAACACCAACGACATCCTGGCGCGCACGCTCGAAAGTGGCCGCTATGAGATGACGGGCGTTGTGCCGACGCAGTCGCCCTCGATGGACATCCAGATCTCGTCCAACTTCGAGCGGCTCTTGTTCGAGGCGGCCGGCCGCGACGGCGACGCCGTCCGTCGCCTGATGGACGGCCTCGGCCAGTCCGGCGCGTTCACCCTGCCCGAATCGGCGCTCGCGGGCATCCGCGGTGAATTCGCCGCCGGCCGCACCAGCGAAGCCGAGACCGAGACGACGATGCGCGACACGCTGGCGGCCGCCGGCTATCTCGCCGACCCGCACACCGCCGTGGCGCTTTCGGTCGCCGCGCGCCAGCCCGAGACCGGCTCGCCGATGGTGACGCTCTCGACGGCGCATCCGGCGAAGTTCCCGGCCGCGGTCGAGGCAGCCACCGGCATCCATCCCGCCCTGCCGCTCTGGCTCGGCGACCTCATGCAGCGGGAAGAGCGCTTTACCGTTCTTCCCAACAATATCGGTGCCATCGCCCGCTTCGTCGAAGCCCGGGCCCGCGCCATCCACGAAAAGGTGTGAAGCATGGCTCCTGAAGCATTCCTCATGCCGGTGATCCGCGCATGACCGTACAGGTGACGAAACTCAAGTCGGGGCTCACCGTTGCGACCCACGACATGAATCACCTGGAAAGCGCAGCGCTCGGCGTGTGGGTCGGCGCCGGCTCGAGACGGGAAGATACTTCGGAGCACGGCATCTCCCACCTGCTCGAGCACATGGCCTTCAAGGGCACGCGCAAGCGCTCGGCCACCGACATCGCCGAGGAGATCGAGGCGGTCGGCGGCGAGCTCAACGCGGCGACGAGCGTCGAGACCACCTCCTACTATGCGCGCATCCTGAAGCCGGATGCGGAGCTCGCCGTCGACATCCTGAGCGACATCCTCTGCAACTCGGCCTTCGACGCCGACGAGCTGAAGCGCGAGCAGCACGTCATCGTGCAGGAGATCGGCGCCTCGCTCGATACGCCGGAGGATCGCGTCTTCGACTTCTTCGTCGAGAGCGCCTATCCGAACCAGCCGATCGGCCGCACCATCCTCGGCACAGAGGAGACGGTGCGCCGCACCAATTCGAGCGACCTCTCTTCCTATCTCGACCGCCACTACCACGGCCCCAACATGGTGCTGGCGGCGGCCGGCAACGTCGATCACGACGCGCTGGTCAAGCTCGCGGAAGATCGATTCGCGAGCCTGCCCTCGGCCGAGCTCGACGCCGGCGAGCCGGCGCATTACCGCGGCGGCGAGATGCGCGAGACGCGCGACCTCATGGAAGCGCAGATCCTGCTCGGTTTCGAGGGCATGCCCTACAAGTCCGACGACTTCCACGCGGTGCAGATCCTCGCCTCGATGCTCGGCGGCGGCATGTCCTCGCGGCTGTTCCAGGAAGTGCGCGAGAAGCGCGGCCTCTGCTATTCGATCTACGCCTTCCACTGGAGCTTCGCGGATACCGGCCTGTTCGGCATCCATGCCGCGACCGGCGGCGATGACATCGAGGAACTGATGCCGGTGCTGCTCGGCGAGCTGGAGCGCGCCAGCCTCGACATCACCGAGGCCGAGCTCGGCCGCGCCCGCGCGCAGATGCGCGCCAGCCTGCTGATGAGCCTGGAGAGCCCGGCTGCCCGCGCCGGCCAGGTCGCACGGCAGCTGCTGCTGTTCGGCCGCCCCATTCCGGTTGAGGAAATCGTCGCCCGCATCGACGACGTCTCGATTTCGCGCGTACGCGACCTCGCGCATCGCATCTTCACCGGCAGCCCGCCGACGGTGGCCGCGATCGGCCCCATCGACAAGCTCGTGAACCATGGCAAGATCGCCGAACGGCTGGGATCGCCGATCGTCGTCTGAAGCAAGTTCCTGGCGATCGCGGCGGCCCGGCATCACCGGCCGCCGGGACCGTGACTACGAGGACCATGACCGATCCCTCGGGGCCGGTCGTTCTGGCGAGCAACGCGGAGCGGGGGCCCGGCGCGGCAAATGGAGTTCTTGCGGTCCGTCGTGCCATTCCACCCCATGCCGGTGCTCGCCACCGACAGGGTGATCCTGCGCGCCCCGGCCATGTCCGATTTCGCCGCCTGGTCCAGCCTTCGCGAACAGAGCCGCAGTTTCCTGACGCCCTGGGAGCCTCTCTGGCCGGTCGACGACCTGACCCGCGGCGCCTTCCGCCGGCGGATGCGGCGCTATCACAGCGAGATGCGCGCCAACACCGGCTATCCCTTCCTCGTCTTCACGACGGACGGAATGCAGCTCGTCGGCGGGCTGACGCTTTCCCATGTCGTGCGCGGCGTCACGCAAAGCTGCTCGCTCGGCTACTGGATGGGCGCGCCCTACGCCGGCAAGGGGCGCCTGCACAGGCTGGAGGCCGCATGCCTCCCCCACAACGCGGCATCCATCCGTCTTCTCGAAAAAGCCGGATTCACCCGCGAAGGCTACGCTCGTCGCTATCTCTGCATCGAGGGCCGGTGGCAGGACCACCTTCTCTACGCGATCGTCAGCGATGATCCACGACCTTGAGACGCCGTGCTCCGTCGGGCTCCGCCTGACTGGGCGAAAGGAACTGTTGCCAGCTTGTCACGCAGCCGAAATTTCCTTGTGCTGCTACGACCCGGATAGTACTTCTCGACGGCCTTCGGGCCTTGGAGGTTTGTTTGTTGCTTAACCGCTTCGTCGCCGCGGTCCTTTTTGTCCTGTTCGCGGTCGTCGGCACTGCCACGCACGTGCAGGCGCTCGACGCCGTCAACGTTCCGCTCGACGGGACGACGCTCGACCTGACCAAGGCCGTCGAACGCGCTTCGCGCGATCCGTCCGATCGCGTCCAGGTCTCGACCGCGCCCGGCGCCGACGGCATCGTCCGCCGCATCGAGGTTCGCTCCAACGAAGCCGGCGGCACCTCCTACTGGGTTTCCTTCGCGCTGGCGAACAATGGCGACGAGCAGATCGACCGCCTCCTGGTGGCCCCGCATTTCCGTCTCGCCAATTCCGGCCTGCTGATCCCCGACCTCGGCGCCTCGCGCATCGCCACCGTCACGCCGAGCCAGGGTTTCGCGCCGGAGCGGCAGGCAAGCCAGGAAGCCGACGTCTTCCGCGTCACGCTCGATCCCGGCGCCGTGGTCACCTTCGTGGCCGAGCTGCGCACACCCGTGCTGCCGCAGCTCTATCTCTGGGATCCCGACAACTACAAGGACGCGATCAACAGCTACACGCTGTATCACGGCATCGTCCTCGGCATTTCCGGACTACTTGCGCTGTTCCTGACCATCGTGTTCGTCGTCAAGGGAACCGCGATGTTCCCGGCGACCGCCGGCCTCGCCTGGTCGGTGCTGATCTATCTCGCCATCGATTTCGGCTTCTGGAACAAGGTCATCCAGATCGCGCCCGGCGACGACAAGATGTGGCGCGCCTTCGCCGAGGTGCTGCTGTCGGCGACGCTGCTGATCTTCACCTACACCTATCTGAACCTGAACCGCTGGCACGCCCGCTACAGCCACGCGACAATCGCCTGGCTGGTCGGCCTGCTGATCCTGCTCGGCGTCGCCGTGTTCGAGCCCGGCATTGCCGCCGGCGTCGCGCGCTTCTCCTTCGGCCTCACCGTCACGCTCGGCTTCGTCGTCATCATCTATCTGGCGATGCACCACTACGACCGCGCCATCATGCTGATCCCGACCTGGGTGCTGCTGATGGTCTGGATCCTCGGCGCCTATCTGACGGTGACCGGCAACCTCGCCAACGACGTGATCCAGCCGGCGCTGAATGGCGGCCTCGTGCTGATCGTGCTGCTGATCGGCTTCACGGTGATGCAGCACGCCTTTGCCGGCGGCGCGATCGCCCAGGGCGCGATCGGCGAGACCGAACGCCGCGCGCTGGCGCTGACCGGCGCAGGCGACATCGTCTGGGACTGGGACGTCGCGCGCGACCGCATCTATACCGGCTCCGACGCCGAGGACCTGCTCGGCCTCAAGCACGGCACGCTGGAAGGCCCGGCGCGCGACTGGCTCGACGTGCTGCACCCCGCCGACCGAGACCGCTTCAAGGCGACGCTGGACGCCGTCATCGAGCAGCGCCGCGGCCGCATCGCGCAGGATTTCCGCCTCCGCGCCGAGGACGGCCACTATCGCTGGTTCCACCTGCGCGCCCGCCCTGTGCTCGGCTCGGATGGCGAAGTGACGCGCTGCGTCGGCACGCTCGCCGACGTCACCGAGGAGCGCACGGCGGAGGAACGGCTGCTGCACGACGCCGTGCATGACAACCTGACCGGTCTGCCGAACCGCGAGCTGTTCATGGACCGCCTGGCCTCGGCCGTGACGCGCACCCAGGCCGAGGGCGCCGCCCGCCCGTCCGTGTTCGTGCTCGACATCGACCGCTTCAAGCAGGTCAATGACGGCTTCGGCCTCTCGGTCGGCGACTCGATCCTGCTGACCATCGCCCGCCGCCTCACTCGCCTCCTCAAGCCGCAGGACACGCTGGCGCGCATCGCGGGCGACCAGTTCGCCTTCCTGCTGATCTCGGAAAGCGAGCCCGAGCGCATCGCCGGTTTCGCCGATTCCGTCCGCCGCACGCTGCGCGCGCCGATCTCGTTCGGCGACAAGGAGATCTTCCTGACCGCGTCGATCGGCATCGCCATGCACGACAGCAAGCAGAGCGAGGCGTCCGAGATCGTCAAGGATGCCGAGATCGGCATGTACTACGCCAAGCGGCTCGGCGGCGACCGCATCGAGGCGTTCCGGCCGGCGCTGCGCCAGCATGGCGCCGACACGCTGACGCTCGAAGCGGATCTGCGCCGCGCCATCGGCCGCGAGGAGATCAAGGTTCTCTACCAGCCGATCGTGCGGCTGGAGGACCGGACCATCGCCGGCTTCGAGGCGCTCGTGCGCTGGGACCATCCGCAGCACGGCCGCATCCCGCCGGCCGAGTTCATCCCGCTCGCCGAACGCAACGGGTTAATTATTCCGCTCGGCCTGTTCGTGCTCGAACGCGCCGCCAAGCAGCTTTCCGACTGGCAGGAACAGCTCGGCCGCGACGTGCCGCTGTTCGTCTCCGTAAACATCTCCAGCCGCCAGCTGCTCCGCCACGACCTGATCAGCGACGTGAAGTCGGTGCTGTCGCGCTCGGCCGTCACGCGCGGTTCGCTCAAGCTCGAGCTGACCGAGAGCCTGGTGATGGAGAACCCGGAATATGCGGCGCAGGTGCTGACCCGCGTCCGCGAGCTCGGTGCCGGCCTGTCGCTCGATGATTTCGGCACCGGCTATTCGTCGCTCTCCTATCTGCAGCGCTTCCCGTTCGAGACGCTGAAGATCGACCAGAGCTTCGTCCGTGGCCCCTCCGCCAAGCAGAAGCGCGTGATCCTGCGCGCCATCATCGGCCTGGCGCACGAACTCGGCATGGATGTCGTCGCCGAAGGCGCGGAGACGGAGGACGACGCGCTCGACCTCTACGATCTTGGCTGCGAGTTCGCGCAGGGCTTCCTGTTCGGCCAGCCGATGACGGCACCGGAAGCCGGCAAGCTGATCTTCCGCGAAGAAGAGGCGATGATCGCCTAAGGGGCTGCGCCGGAGGCGGAGCCTCCGGCTACCCGGCGTTCAACCGATGCGGAAGCCGGCGCGCAGGACGCGGCCGACCTTCTCCCGATCAGGCGACCTGCCGGCATTGCGCCGAGGCATAGACGCGGCCCAGCACGCGCTCGCGCAGCCGCATCAGCTCGCCATCCGCGGTGACGCGGGCGAAAAGCTGCTTCTCCTCGCCTTCGACCTGACGAAATGCCGCCGACACCAGGACGAGGCCCGTATTGCCATCGAGCCGCTCGTGATGCGTGAGGCAGATATTGCGCTGCTCGCGGGTCGGCTTGCCCTCTTTGTCGCGAAGTACGATCGGGGCCTTCTCGCACAGCTTGACCCACGCGCTCTGCGGCTTCTCGCCGGCCTGCGCCGCGGGCTGTTCCTTCTTCGCAGCAGGCGCTGCTTTCTTCTGATCCTTCTTTCGGGGCGGCGTATTTTTCCTCCGACCCCCGAATTGGCACTGCCGTTCGTGCTGATGCT
>JAFKJZ010000181.1 GCA_017305815.1 Hyphomicrobiales bacterium | reverse complement strand
CGAGATCGCGGGTGATCGCGGCCGGGCCGCGCGTTTCGCCGGCGATCACCACGCGATTGGTGGTGGCGAGCGTCTCGGCGGCGACGCGAAGGTGGCTCGGATCCCAGCCCTGCTCCGGACCGATGCGGAAGAAGGCATCGACGATTTCGTCGGAGATACGGTCACAGACCTTATCAGGATGCCCTTCGGAAACTGACTGACTCGTGAACAGATATGACGTTCTCGACACCGCAACGGACCCCGTGCAGAAAATGGCCGGAGCAGGTGCTCCGGCGATACCATGGCTTTTTTAGCCAGTACCGCCAGTGGGTCAAGCCGCAAAGGGCCCGTTCGCGCGGAACCGCGACGACGGAGAAGAAACTTCCGACCCAACCCTGTCCGACGCAAGCTGAAACTCAATTGCCGCCTGCCCGCCCGGCCTCAGCCGGCGAAGCAATCAATCGTCGGTTTCTTCGCCGGCCACGGCCCGCACGAGTTCGACGATACGACGACGCACCTTGGTGTCCTTGATGCGGACGAAGGCCTTGTTCAGCTGCAGGCCTTCGGTGCTGGTCAAAAAGTCGGTGACGAAGGCGGCAGGGCGCGCTTCGGCGAAACCGCTTTCTGCAGATGCGCCCGGCGCATCCTCGAAAAAGAACGAAACCGGCACTTCGAGCACCTGCGCGATGTGCTGCAAACGGCTGGCGCCGATGCGGTTGGTGCCCTTCTCATACTTCTGAATCTGCTGGAACGTGATGCCGAGGCTCTCGCCCAGCTTCTCCTGACTCATGCCCTGCATCATTCGGCGGAGCCGGACGCGCCCACCCACATGCATATCGACGGGATTGGGCTGCTTCTTGTTAGCCATCAAGGGCTTCTTCTCCTAGACCCATGCCGCACCGGCCGGAAATTACAGAAAGGGCTTCTACCCTGACTAGTCCGCGTGCCTGCACGCACTATCGGCGGAAGCTCCGCCGATCTAATAAGCCCCGCCCGCGCGCAAAATGCCGCTGCGCAATCTGCGTGTCAATTGCGTTGTTTAGTCCGGGTGAAACTTCCAGTAGAGGCTACAACGATCGCGAGTATGATCAAGGCGAAATAAAGACTGTCCCGATACTTGGAATAGATTGTAGGCCTTATTGCAACTGGAAGAGTACCGTCGACAACGCCATCTTGGTCAACTCCAAGATATGCCAAGAGGTTCCCATAGGGATCGATGATTGCGGACACGCCTGAGTTTGCAGAACGTGCTACCGGGATGCCCTCTTCGACCGCTCTTATGGTTGCCTGATGCAGATGCTGCCAGGGGCCCGGAGTATCGCCAAACCAGCCATCATTGGTGACATTGACGATCCAGCCGGGTCGATCGGCACCGTCGACCACCTCGCCGGCGAAGATAATCTCGTAACAGATGAGCGGACTGAAGGACGGCGCCCCCGGCAGATCCAGCGTCATCCGTCGTTCGCCGGCGTCGAAACCGCCCGGCAAAGCAATCATTTGACTGATCCCGAGACCCCGGAGAATTCTGTCGAATGGCAGGTATTCTCCGAATGGGACTAAGTGCACCTTATCGTAACTGCTCCGAACTATCCCGTCGGAATCGACTATTTGCAGGCTGTTGAAAACCCGCGGCTCGATTTCTTCGCCCACAACCGCCTGGCCGCGGGCGGCGCCGGTGATCAACGTCGCGTTGTCCGGCAGGAACGAACCGATCAGCGCCAGCGCGTTCGGCTGCTCGTCGAGCAGGAAGGGAAAGGCGGTTTCCGGCCAGATCAGATGGGTGAAAGGGGCGGGTTTTCCCTCTTCCATGCCGGTTGCGCTCAACCGTAGATATCGGCCAAGAATTTCGTCGCCGCGACCGGAGGCCCATTTTTGGTCCTGTGCGATCACAGGTTGCACCAGACGGAGCCTGACGCCAGGTACCATTGCCGTTTCGGCCGATGCGAGGCGTGCAAAACCGAAGCCGAGGTCCGCCAGGAACAGCGCGGCGATCACAAAAAACGCACAACGATCCACAACTCGATCGCCGGGATCGCGGCTGAACCACAGGATTGGCGCCGCAGCGACGAGAAAGGCGAAGAAGGTGACGCCCCAGACGCCGATCAGCGAGGCGACCTGCATCATCACGGGCACCGGCATAATGGCATAGCCGAAGGCGTTCCATGGAAAGCCGGTCAGGACATGCCCGCGCAGCCACTCGACCAGGCTGAGGCAGACGGCGAGGACGAGGATACGGGGCCAGCCGCGCGGCCAGGCGATGCGGGCGACGCCGGCGCCAAGCCCCCAGAACAGGGCGAGGCCGGCCGGCAGGGCCAGAACGGCGAGCGGCATGAGCCAGGCGAAGGCCGCCGCGTCGACGAGGAAGGCGGCGCCGATCCACCAGAGCCCGCCGACGAAATAGCCGAAGCCGAAGCTCCAGCCTACGGCGAAGCCGGAGCGGAAGCGCGATAGCCCACCGGCAGAGGTGGCCGGCGCGCGGTCGAGCAGGAACACGAGGAACGGGAGCGTGATCCAGAGGACGGGAAACCAGCCGAGCGGCGGCAGCGCCAGGGCCGAGCCGGCCCCGGCGAGAATGGCGAGACCGGCCCGCCGCCAGCCTCGCGCCAGTACCATGGGGCGGGGCCGATCCGGCGCCGCCAGACTGTTCGAGCGAAAGGCCATGGTCTCCCGGATCTCTGGTGGGCCGCGCTCAGGCGCGGGAACGAGGGATGCGGGAGCGCGGCACGGCGGTCACGCGGCCGCCGCGTCCGTGCGGCGGATGCGCAGGCGCTTCACGCGGCGCGGGTCGGTCTCGAGGATCTCGAACTGCAGGCCACCGGGAACGTCGATCTGCTCGCCGATGGCCGGGATCCGGCCGAGCAGCGTGAACACCATGCCGCCGAGCGTGTCGACGTCGTCATGCTCGGAGCCGAGATCGAGCCGTGTGCCGAGCACCGCCTCGACATCGTCCAGGTCGGCGCGGGCGTCGGCGAGATAGGAGCCGTCGGCATCGCGGACGATCATCGGCGCCTCGACGTCGTGCTCGTCCTCGATATCGCCGAAGACGATCTCGACGACGTCCTCGAGCGAGACCAGCCCGTCAGTGCCGCCATATTCGTCGATCACCACCGCCATCTGCACGCGCTTCGCCTGCATGGTCGAAAGCAGCGTCGCGGCCGGCATGGAGGGCGGCACGAACAGCACTTCGCGGATCACCGATGTCTCGCCGAGAGGAATGCCGAGATTGATCCGGGAGAGGTCCAGTCCGCCCTCGATCGAGGCCGCCGACATCATGTAGTCCATCAGATCCTTGATATGGACCATGCCGATCGGGTCATCGAGGCTTTCGCGGTAGACAGGCATGCGCGAATGGCCGGAATCGCGGAAGGCCGCCACGGCCTCGCCGACGGTCTGGTCGACGTCGAGGGCAAGGATGTCGGCGCGCGGAATCATCACGTCGTCGACGCGGACCTCGCGCAGATGCAGGATGTTGCGCAGCATGCGGCGCTCTTCGGCGGTGAAGGTGTTGTCCGCCTCGCCCGCGTCCAGGGCGTCCTCGATGTCGTCGCGCAGGGATCCGGCTACCTTGAGCCCCACCGCCTGGCGGATTCGATCCAGCCAGCTTTCGGGTGCGCGTTCCGTCTCGCGCAATTCCGGCGCGGGGGTTTGACTACTCTGGGGCTCGGGGTTCGATTCCGCGCTCGAACCGGGCGTCTCGGTGTCACTCATCGTCCGTCGTTTGTCAGTGCTGATCGATCGCCGCCGCCTTACAGCGGAGGCTCGGCGTAAGGGTCGGCAATGCCAAGGCGGGCCAGGATCTCCGTCTCCAGAGATTCCATGCGTTCCGCTTCGTCATCCTCCAGATGATCATGCCCGAAGAGGTGAAGCAACCCGTGCACCACCAGATGGGTCAGATGGTCCTCGAAAGCCAGCCCCTGCTCGGCGGCTTCGGCGACCACTGTTTCACGTGCAACCACGATGTCGCCGAGCAGCGGGCCGAAGCGCTTGGAGTCCGGCGGGCTGCCGGGAAAGGACAGCACGTTGGTCGCCTTGTCCTTGTCGCGATAATCCGCATTGAGCTGCCGCACATGCTCGTCGTCGGTGAAGACGACGGAAAGCTCGGAGCCCTTGACCGCAGGCAGCTGGCCGACGGCAAAGCTCGCCTCGACCGCCTGCGCCACCAGACGCGCGAGCTGGTCCTCCTCCGGCCAGTCGCCAGCCTCGACCAGCAGGTCGATCGCGATCGGCAGGGTATTTGCGCTCATGCCGGGCCTCCCGAGCGAGCGCCGCGCGGCGGCGGCGAGACGGGACGCGGCGGCGCCTTGTCATAGGCGCGCACGATGCGGCCGACGAGCGGATGGCGAACGACGTCGACATCCGTGAACTTGATCTGGACGATGCCGGGCACGTCGCGCAGCAATTCGCTCGCCTCGACGAGGCCGGAGATCTGGCCAGGGGGCAGGTCGACCTGGGTCGGGTCGCCGGTGACGATCATCCGCGATCCCTCGCCAAGGCGGGTCAGGAACATCTTCATCTGCATCGAGGTGGTGTTCTGCGCCTCGTCCAGGATGACGACGGCGTTCGCCAGCGTGCGGCCGCGCATGAAGGCGAGCGGCGCCACCTCGATCATGCCGGAAGTCAGGCCGCGCTCGACCTTTTCCGGCGGCATCATGTCATAGAGCGCGTCATAGAGCGGGCGGAGATAGGGATCGACCTTCTCCTTCATGTCGCCGGGCAGGAAGCCGAGCCGCTCGCCCGCCTCGACGGCGGGCCGCGACAGGATCAGGCGCGAGACATCACCGCGCTCGATCAGGGCGGCGGCATAAGCGACGGCGAGATAGGTCTTGCCGGTGCCGGCCGGGCCCATGCCGAAGACGAGCTCGGCCCGGTCCATCGCCCGGATATAGGCGTCCTGGGCCGGATTGCGGGCCATCACGGTGCGGCGGCGGGTCGAGATCTGCGCCATGGCGAGCCGGCCCTTCGGCTCCAGGCTCGGCAGCGAGAGCTGTTCGTCGTCGGCGATCGCCATGCGGATGGCGCCCTCGACGTCGGCGGGACCGACCTCGTGGCCCTGCTGCAGGCGGACATAGAGCAGGTCGAGCGCCAGCCGCGCCTGGGCGCAGGCTTCGGGGCGTCCGCGCACGGTCACCTGATTGCCGCGCGCCACCGCCTCGACGCCGAGCTTCTGCTCGATGATGGCCAGGTTCTGGTCGAACTGGCCAAGGAGCTCGCTCGCCAGCCGGTTGTCGTCGAAGGCGATCACGACATGGGTGATGTCGGAAGCATGCGACATGTCAGCGGCGCGGCCACCCGGCACTCCGGGCGGCGTATGGGAGCGTGCATTCACGTAATGGCCTCCACGGTGCTCGAGATCGCGGCCGTCCGGCCAACCGGCTCGGCCAAGGTGCCAAACAGGGAATTCGAACCAAGTCCGGTGATCGCAACCCGGCCGATCGTGCCGATCCGGCTCTCGTCGCCGTCGACCAGCACGGCCTGCAGATAGGGCGAGCGGCCCATCAGCTGGCCGGGGCGGCGGCCGGCCTTCTCGAACAGCACGTCCATCTCGGTGCCGACGCGCGACCGGTTGAACGCCGTCTGCTGGTCGAGAATCAGCGCCTGCAGACGCTGCAGCCGCTCCGACATCACCCGCTCGTCAACATGGCCGTCCCGGCCCGCCGCCGGCGTTCCCGGGCGGGCGCTGTACTTGAACGAATAGGCCGCGGCATAGCCGACCGTCTCGACCAGGCGCATCGTCGCTTCGAAATCCTCGTCCGTCTCGCCGGGGAAGCCGACGATGAAATCGGAGGAAAGCGCGATGTCGGAGCGTGTGGCGCGGATGCGGTCGACGAGGCGGAGATAGTCGTCCGCCTTGTGCTTGCGGTTCATCGCCGCGAGGATCCGGTCGGAACCCGCCTGCACCGGCAGGTGCAGATAGGGCATCAGCGCCGGCAGGTCGCGATGCGCCGCGATCAGCGCGTCGTCCATGTCGCGGGGATGGCTGGTGGTGTAGCGCAGCCGGTCGAGGCCCGGGATTTCGGCGAGGCGGAACAGCAGCTCGCCGAGGCCCCATTCGCGGCCGTCGGTGCCGGCGCCGTGCCAGGCATTGACGTTCTGGCCGAGCAGGGTCACCTCGCGCACGCCGGCATCGGCCAGCCGCTGGGCTTCCTCGACAATCCGGGCGACCGGTCGCGAGACTTCCGCCCCTCGCGTGTACGGCACGACGCAGAAGGTGCAGAACTTGTCGCAGCCTTCCTGGATGGTGAGGAAGGCGGTGACGCCGCGCGCCCGCGTGCGCTCGCGGGTCGCGGCCGGGAGACGCTCGAATTTCTCGGCGAGCGCGAACTCGGTCTCGACCGCCCGCTTGCCGCCGGCGACGTCGCGCAGGAGCTGCGGCAGGTGCTGGTAGGATTGCGGCCCAACGACCAGGTCGACGACCGGGGCGCGGCGGGCGATCTCGGCGCCCTCGGCCTGGGCGACGCAGCCCGTCACGCCGATGGTCACGGCACGGCCGCTCCGCGCCGCCTCTTCCTTCATCACGCGCAGGCGCCCGAGTTCGGAATACACCTTCTCGGCCGCCTTCTCGCGGATGTGACAGGTATTGAGGAGGACGAGGTCGGCGTCATCGACCTTGTCGGTCGCTTCGTAGCCATCGCTTGCCAGGGCATCCGCCATACGATCGGAATCGTAGACGTTCATCTGGCAACCATAAGTCTTGATGAAGACGCGCTTCTTTTCTTGGGTTCCGGTCATTGATCCGGTTATCTACCGCCACGGTTCGGCTTGGCACGATCGCTTCCGGCGGGTGTCCCGCCGTCGCCTGTCCCTTCCTATCCGCTTTCTGCCTCGCTGAGAATAGGCGCTTCCGGTGACGGCGCGGTGACGGTGATGTTCTTGAGGCCCCGCGCCCGGATCGAGCGCACCAGCGCGCGCACTTCCGCCTCGGCCGAGGCCGTCACCTGCTTGCGGTCGACGTCCGGTCCGAACACGATCGGCTCACCGAACGCGACCACGGCATCGATAGCGCCGATATCGATCAACCCGACCAGATGCGGCGCCAGGTCCATGTCGCCATGCCAGGCGATCTCGGCCATGCGCGAGCGGTCGATCGGCAGGCCCTGGAAGCCGACATAGACGATGGCGACGGGCTGAACGACGATCGGCCGGTCGCCGCCGCCCGCCTCGCGCGCGGCCCCGACCAGGGCGCTGCGGAAGGGCAGGATCGAGATGCCGTCGCCGGTCGTGCCCTCGGCGAACAGCACCAGCGCCTCGCCACCGGCCAGCCGCGCGGCAATGGCGCTGTTGGCGGCGGCAGTCGCCGTCCGCCGCGTGCGGTCGATGAAGACGCTTCGCTGCAGCCGCGCCAGCCACTTCACCACCGGCCAGCCGCCGACCTCGCTCTTGGCGACGAAGGAGCCCGGCAGCAGGCTGCCGAGCGTAACGATATCGACCCAGGAAACATGATTGGAGACGATCAGGAGCGGCCGGTCCGTCGCCGGCGCTCCCTCGACCCGGACGCGCAGGCCAAGGCAGCGCGCCGCCACACGCTGCCACCACATCGGCACGCGGGCAGCCAGCTTGGGCCGGAAGCGGATGGCGAAGAGCTGGACCGGCAGCAGGACCAGCGTCGTCAGCAACAGGCCCGCCAGGATCGCGGCGAGCCGCAGCCGCCCCATCAGGAACGGCCCTTCGGCGTCTTGTCGTCGATCGGCACGGCATAGAGCTCGAGCCGATGGTCGACCAGCTTGTAGCCGAGACGGCGGGCGATCAGCTCCTGCAGCGCCTCGATCTCCTCGCTGCGGAACTCGATGACGTCGCCGCTGCGCAGGTCGATCAGGTGGTCGTGATGCTCTTCCGACACCGCCTCATAGCGGCTGCGACCGTCGCGAAAATCGTGACGCTCGATCATGCCGGCGTCCTCGAACAGCTTCACGGTGCGGTAGACGGTCGAGATCGAGATACGCGGATCGATCGCCGAGGCGCGGCGATAGACCTCCTCGACATCGGGATGATCCGTGGCGGCGTCGAGCACGCGCGCGATGACGCGGCGCTGCTCGGTCATGCGCATGCCCTTCTCGACGCAGGCGTCTTCCAGGGTTGTCGGATGCTGCAGCTCTTGCGTCACACTCATCTCCTGCCCCCTGACACCAACTCGCTTCACCGGAGCTTCAAGCGCAGCACCAGCGCCGTTCCGCCCGGACCATGGTCCTCGGCATAGTAGCCCTTTCGGCGGCCCACTTCGACAAATCCGAGCGAGCGGTAGAGTGATACCGCGCTGGCATTCTTTTCGTCGACTTCCAGAAAGATCTCCGGCACGAGGTCGCGATAGAGCGCGCGCAGCGCCGCCTCCATCAGCCGGCGGCCATAGCCGCGGCCGCGCGCGGCGGGCGCCACCACGACGGTCAGCACCTCGGCCTGGTCAGCCACGGTGCGGATCAGGATGAAACCCTGCGGCCGGCGGACCCCGAACAGGGATTCGCGCCGCAGCACATGGCTGCTCACCGTCTTGTCGGCGATCAGCGCGTCGATCTCGTCGGCGCTCCAGCCGCGCCGGAAACCGGTGGCATGGATCTCGGCCAACGCCTCGGCATCCTCCGCCTCGGCGGCGTCCAGGATGATGCGAGGCCGCAACAACATATCCATCATCGGCGCGCAATTCCCTTGTGAAGCTGCGGCTTGGCGTCGGGAGGGCGGACATAGAGCGGCTTCGGCGGATGACCGGCGGGATCGAGCGCCGCGCCGAGCTCCAGCAGGGTCGCGATATCGGGAGCCGAGCGGTCATGGAGGATCCGTCCCGACGATCCGAGCCGCGCCGCGCCGGCGCCGGCAAGGTCCGCGCCCGACTGCGCCGCCAGCTCGGCAAAGAACGGCATGGCTTCAAGCACCGCCTCGCCGACCGGCTCGGCATTCGCGGAGAAGAGCTGGCCGTAGAGATCGTCGCCACGCGCCGGCAGCAGCGCCAGGATCGGCCGATCGGCGACCTCCCCGCGCTCGCGCTTCGCCAGCGCCGCATGGACCTGCAGCGTGCCGACACCGACGACGGGGATACGGTGGACGAGCGCGAGGCCGCGCGCCGCCGAAATCCCGACGCGCAGGCCGGTGAACGAACCCGGGCCGATCGAGACGACGATGCGGTCGAGGCTCGCCGCCGACACACCGGCCTCGGCGAGCAGCGCCGCGATCTCCGGCATCAGCCGCTCGGCATGGCCCTTGCCGATGGTTTCGACGCGCGAGAAGACGACTCCGCCGGTCGCGAGACCAACGGAGCAGTTTTCGAGCGCGGTATCGATGGCGAGCAGGTTCATGCGCCCCGGATAGAGGCTGAACGGGCCGCTGTCGAGCGCTGCGGATCAGGAAACCGCTTCAACCTCGCGCACTTCAGGCACGAAATGACGCAGTAGGTTCTGGATTCCGTGCTTCAGCGTCGCCGTCGAGGACGGGCAGCCCGAGCAGGAGCCGCGCATGTTGAGATAGACGACGCCATCGCGGAAACCCTGGAAGGTGATGTCGCCGCCATCCTGCGCCACGGCCGGGCGGACGCGAGTCTCGATCAGCTCCTTGATCGTCTCGACCAGCTCGGCATCGCCCTCGTCGAAGAATTCCTCGTCGCTGGCATGCGGCTTCAGCGTCGCCATCACCGGCACGCCGGCCATGAAATGCTCCATGATCGCGCCGAGGATGGCCGGCTTCATGTGCTGCCACTCGCCGTCCTTCTTGGTCACGCTGATGAAATCGTGGCCGAGGAACACGCCGGAGACGCCATTGACGGAGAACAGGCGCTCGGCCAGCGGCGAGCGTTCGGCTTCGCCGGCATCGCGGAAATCGGCCGTGCTTTCCGGCAGGACGAGCCGGCCGGGCAGGAACTTCAAGGTCGACGGATTCGGCGTCGCTTCGGTTTGGATGAACATGATGCGGGCTCCGCGCGAACTTGTTTAGAATATTTCCAGAATTGGCATCGTAGTCATTGTCGAGGCGCGATCCAAGCGGAATCCGGCTCCGGCGCCTAAAATCGTAGTCTCGGGGTCAGGTTTCAAGCGATGGCGGCGATGTCGTCGTCGGAAAGCGTGCCAGGCACGATGGTGATCGGCACCGGGAAGGTCGCCGCGAGCTTGCCGGCGATCGAGGAAACCAGCGGTCCCGGCCCTTCCTTGTCGGTGCCGGCCGCCAGGACGAGAATGGCGATGTCCTCGTCGCCCTCGATCAGCGCCGGGATCTGCTCGGCGCGGGTGCCTTCGCGAATCACCAGTTCCGGCTCGATCGAGGAATGGCGGCGGGCGAGATCGGCGAAGCGGCCGAGCGCCGCCTCGGCCTCGTCCATCGCCTCGGCCCGCATGATGTTCTCGACGCCGATCCAGTGCTGGAAGCCGGTCGGCTCGATCACATAGAGCAGGACGAGGCCGCCGCTGGTGCGGTCGGCGCGCCGGGCGCCGTAGATGACGGCGCGCGAGCATTCGGGCGTGTCGTCGATCACCGCCAGAAACTTGCGGCGGTGACCCGTTTCCGTGCTCTTGCGCTTCATCAGCATGCTGCAATGCTGCCATCCGGCGGGCCGCCCGGCAAGCGCCGGATGGCCCCGGGGAGGCCCTACTTGCGGCGGATGAAGCCGACGATGTCCTTGACGCCGTCGAGGATCGGGCGCGCGATCGCGTCGGCGCGCGCCGCGCCATCGGCGAGGATCGCGTCGATATGGCCGGGATCGGCCATCAGGCGGCGCATCTCGCCGCCGACCGGACCAAGCTTGTCGACCGCGAGATCGGCGAGCGCCGGCTTGAAAGCGGAGAACTGCTGGCCGCCAAACTCGCGCAGCACGTCGTCCTTGGTCAGACCGGAGAGCGCGGCATAGATGCCGACGAGGTTGTCGGCCTCGGGACGGCCCTTCAGGCCCTCGGCCTCGCCGGGAAGCGGCTCGGCGTCGGTCTTGGCCTTGCGGATCTTCTGCGCGATCGCGTCGGCGTCGTCGGCCAGGTTGATGCGCCAGGTTGATGCGCGAATAATCAGACGGATCCGACTTCGACATCTTCTTCGAACCGTCGCGCAGCGACATGATGCGGGTGGCCGGCCCGGTGATGACCGGCTCCGTGATCGGGAAATACGCGTCGCCGAAACCATGCGCGGCGATCGACTCGGCATAGTCGTTGTTGAACTTCTGGGCGATATCGCGCGTCAGCTCGAGGTGCTGCTTCTGGTCCTCGCCGACGGGCACATGCGTCGCCTGGTAGGCGAGGATGTCGGCGGCCATCAGGCTCGGATAGGCGAGCAGGCCAAGCGAGGCGTTCTCCTTGTCCTTGCCGGCCTTGTCCTTGAACTGCGTCATGCGGTTCATCCAGCCGATGCGCGCGACGCAGTTGAAGATCCAGGCCAGCTCGGCATGGGCCGAAACCTGGCTCTGGTTGAAGACGACGTGCTTCACCGGGTCGATGCCGGCGGCGACGAAGGCGGCCGTGACCTCGCGGATCTGCCGCGTCAGCTCGGCCGGCTCCTGCCAGACGGTGATCGCGTGCATGTCGACGACGCAGTAGATGCACTCATTGGCTTCCTGCAGCGCGACGAAATTGACGATCGCGCCGAGATAGTTGCCGAGATGCAGATTGCCGGTCGGCTGGACGCCGGAGAAGATGCGCGTCTTGAATTCAGTCATCGGAAACCCCGTTTTTCCGGCGCGTTATCGCGCGGAGCGCCGCGCCGTGCAAGCATTCGATCAGCGACGGCCGCGGTTGCGCAGCTTGCCGACGATCGCGCCGAAATGGACGACGCCGGTCAGCTGGCAGAAGAGCGCGAACAGCACCAGCCCGATACCGCAGATCGTGCCCATCGCCACCGCGCGGAACAGGATGCGCTGATCGGCGAAATAGGGCTCTGCCCACCAGGCGGCGAGGAAGACGGAGAGCCCCATCGCCATGGCGGCGACGAGCACCATCGGCATGTTGCGCTTCACCTTGTCGTCGAACTCGAAATGACCGCGCCGGTGCAGGGCCCAGGCGAGCAGGGCCGCGTTGACCCAGCCCGAAATGCTGGTCGCGATGGCGATGCCGACATAGGTCAGCGACGGGAACAGCGCCAGCGAGCCGATGATGTTGACGGCGACGCCGATGGCGGCGAACCACATCGGCGTCTTGGTGTCCTCGCGGGCGAAGAAGCCGGGCGACAGCACCTTGATCAGCACGAAGGCCGGCAGCCCGACGGCATAGCCCATCAGCGTGTGCGCGGTGGCGATCGTGTCGTCCAGGCCGAACTCGCCGCGCTGGAACAGCACCTGCACGATCGGCTTCGCCAGCACGAACAGCGCGATCGCCGCCGGCAGCGTCAGCGTCATCGCGAATTCGAGGCTGCGGTTCTGGGTATGATGGACCAGGTCGGTGCGGCCGGAACGGACATGGCGCGACAGGTCGGGCAGCATGACGACGGCGATGGTGGCGCCGACGATGCCGAGCGGCAGCTGATACAGCCGATCGGCATAGCCGAGGATGGCGATGGCGCCCGGCGCGAACGAGGCGATCATCGTGCCGATGACGATGTTGATCTGGGTAACGCCGCCGGCGACGAGGCCCGGAACGGCGAGCGTCGTCAGCCGCCGAACGCCGGCGGTCAGCCGCGGCCAGCGCAGCTTCAAAAGCATGCCCGTCCGCCAGGCGTCGACGACGACGACGGCGAGTTGCAGAACGCCGCCGATCAGCGTCGCCCATGACAGCAGGATGCCGGCCTCGGCCGTGTTTTCGAGCTTATAGAACAGGATGTAGGCGAGCGCGGCCACCAAAACGACGTTGAGAAGGCCTGGCGCCATTGCCGCCGCCATGAAGCGGCCCTCGGCGTTGAGCACGCCGCTATAGAGCGCCAGCAGCGAGATCAGCGTCAGATAGGGGAACGAGATCCGCGTCAGCAACACGGCGAGATCGAATTTAGACGGCTCTGCCACGAAGCCGGGCGCCATCACATACATGAGCGGGACCATGGCGATCAGCGCGATCACCGTCAGCACGATCAGGAAGGCGAACAGGGCCGACAGCGCCTCGGAACCAAATTCCTTCGCGGCGTCGCGGCCCTCCGCCTCGAGCTTGCCGGCGAACAGCGGAATGAAGGCGGAGGAAAAGGCGCCCTCGGCGAAAAGCCGGCGGAACAGGTTGGGGAAGCGGAAGGCGACCATGAAGGCGTCCGCCACCGGCCCGGTGCCGAGCGCCGCCGCCATGAACATGTCGCGCACGAAGCCGAGAAGCCGGCTCGATGTCGTCGAGCCACCGACGGTGACAAAGTTTTTCAGGAGAGACATTGCCACCTGGCGGATCGGAAGGAGGGACATGACCGCCCGCGGCCGCGGGCGGGTCGAGTTAGACCCTTGGTTGCTGGAAAATCAAGGCAAAGGGAAGGCCGAGCCGACTGGGCCCGTTCGAGACGCGCCACGGGTGAAACCCGCCACGGCCCGCCTTGGACGGCACGGTTTACCCGGCCTTGCGCGCCGGCGTCTTGTCGGTAGGCGTCGTCCCCTCGAAGGCCTGGCGCAGGCGACGGCGGATGCTCGCCTCGCGATTGGCGTTCATCACCTTCCGGCCGGTGAGATCGGTGACGTAGAAGACGTCGACCGCCCGCTCGCCGAAGGTCACGACATGGGCCGAGGCGATATTGAGGTTGAGATCCGAGATCGACCGGGTCAGGTCATAGAGCAGGCCCGGGCGGTCGAGCCCGGACGCCTCGATGGCGGTGAACTGGTTCGACCAGGAATTGTCGAGCAGGATCTGCGTCTCGACGGTGAACGCCTTGATCTTGGCGCGCGGCTTCGCCTTCTTGGCGATCACGTCCGGCAGGGCGACGGCGCCGGAAAGTGCCTGTTCGATCAGCGCGCCGACCCGGCGGGCGCGATCGGTTTCCTCCGCATCGGTCTCGAATTCGCGCGCGATGAAGATGGTGTCGAGGGCGAAACCGTCCGTCGTCGTGAAGATCTGCGCGTCGACGATGTTGCCGCCGGCAGCCGTGCAGGCGCCGGCGATCATCGAAAGCAGGCGCGGATGATCCGGCGCCAGCACGGTGATCTCGGTGATCGCCTCGAAGGCGTGCGCCGAGACGGCGGTGGCGAGGGTCTTGCCGGAGCGGTCGGCGTCGCGGATCAGGCCCGCATGGGCGATCTTGCGCGGCAGGTCGACCCGCAGCCAATAGGCCGGGTAGTGCCGGTCGAGATAGGTGGCGAGCTCTTCCTTCGGCCAGTCCTTCAACGCATCGGCAAGCTCCGCCTTGGCGGCGGCGACGCGCTCGTCGCGCGATACCTGGCTGTGGCCGCCGGTCAGGAGCGGCTCGGTCTCGTAATAGAGCGTGCGCAGCAGCTGGCCCTTCCAACCGTTCCAGACCCCGGGCCCGACCGCCTTGATGTCGGCGATGGTCAGCACCAGCAGCATGCGCAGCCGCTCGAGGCTCTGCACGACGGCGGCGAAATCCTGGATCGTCTTGCGGTCGCCGAGGTCGCGTGATTGCGCCGTCATGCTCATGACGAGATGCGCCTCGATCAGCCATGCGACCGTCTCGGTCTGCGCCGGCGTCAGGCCGAACCGTGGCCCGAGCTTGCGCGCCACCCGCGCGCCGGCGATCGAATGGTCCTCCGGCCGGCCCTTGGCGACATCGTGCAGGAACATCGCGACATAGAGCGCGGTGCGGTCCTGGATCGTCGGCATCACCGTGTTGGCGAGCGGATGCTCCTCGCTGCGCGCGCCGGCGTCGATCTCGGCCAGCACGCCGACCGAGCGGATCAGATGCTCGTCCACCGTATAGTGGTGGTACATGTTGAACTGCATCATCGCCACGACCTTGCCGAACTCCGGCACGAAGCGGCCGAGCACGCCAGCCTCGTTCATGCGGCGGAGCACGGTTTCGGGCTGGTTGCGCGAGGCGAGTAGTTCCACGAAGAGCCGGTTTGCCTCGGGATCGTCGCGCAGCTTGGCGTCGATCAGCTTCAGCGAGCGCGTCACCTCCTTCATCGCATCGGGATGGAAGGCGAGGTTCTGCTTGTCGGCGAGATGGAAGATGCGGATCAGATTGACGGGATCGCGCTCGAAGATGTCCGGCGCCGCCATGTTGATGCGGTCATGCTCGACGATGAAGTCGCTCGTGCCGGTAATCTTGCGATGGCGGCGGCGCGAGCCGAAGTTGAAGAACCGGTTCAGGAGCGGCGCCGGCTTGGCGTTCTCCTCCTCCAGCCCGGCGCAGAAGATCATCGTCAGGTCGCCAACGTCCTTGGCGACGAGAAAGTAGTGCTTCATGAAGCGCTCGACATCCTTCATGCCCGGATGCGAGGTGTAGCCGAGCCGCACCGCCATCTCGCGCTGGACGTCGAAGGACAGCCGCTCCTCCGGCCGGCCGGTCAGGAAATGCAGGTGGCAGCGCACCGACCAGAGGAAATCCTCGGACTTGCGGAACAGCGCGAGCTCGGAGCGCGAGAACAGCCCGGCCTCGACCAGCGCGTCGCCGGAGCGGACGCGGTAGAAATACTTGGCGATCCAGAACAGCGTATGCAGGTCGCGGAGGCCGCCCTTGCCTTCCTTGACGTTCGGCTCGACCAGATAGCGCGAGGCGCCCTGGCGCCGATGGCGCTCGTCGCGCTCGGCGAGCTTGGCGGCGATGAACTCCGGCCCGGTGCCCTTGACCACCTCGGCGTCGAAGCGCTGGGTCAGTTCGTCGAACAGCTTCTGGTCGCCCCAGAGGAAGCGCGCCTCGAGGATCGCGGTGCGGATCGTCATGTCGCCGCGCGACAGGCGGATGCACTCGTCGACATTGCGGGTGGCGTGGCCGACCTTCAGACCGAGGTCCCACAGCATGTAGAGCACGAATTCGACGATGCTCTCGCCCCAGGGAGTCTGCTTGTAGGGCAGCACGAAGAGCAGGTCGATGTCGGAGCCGGGCGCCAGCATGCCGCGGCCATAGCCGCCGACGGCAACCAGCGCCATGCGCTCGGCCGAGGTCGGGTTCTCGGCCGGATAGATGTGCCGGGACGCCACCTCGTAGATGGCGCCGATGATCTCGTCCTGCAGGGCCGAGAGGCTGCTGGCGCAGACGCTGCCGCGCCCGTCGGCGATCAGTTGCGCCTCGGCGCTCGCGCGCCCCTCGCGCAGGCGCTGCTTCAGATGAGCGAGGACGGCCGCCCGGATGGCCGATTTCTCTAGCCCGGCCGCCAACGCGAGCAATTCCGCCGCGATGGATGGGCGGTCGAGAAGCGCGGTATCGGATCGGGTCATGGAGGCAATCGGCCTTGAGGCGTGACGGGAGGCGAGGACCGTAAACCGCTTTTTCCGCGCACGCCAACAAAAGGCGGCGCCTCAGGCCCGGCGGGGCCGTAGCGCCTTCAACCGGTAGAGCGCCTCCAGCGCCTCGCGCGGGGTCATATCGTCCGGCAACAGCCCGTCGAGCACGGGACCGAGGGGATCTTCCGCAACGACGGGCGCCGGTTTCGCCACCAGCGCGGCAAAAAGCGGCAAATCGTCTATCAGCGTCGCGGCAGGGGATTTCCGGTCGGTTTCCTCCAGATGCGCCAGCACGTCGCGCGCCCGCGCCACCACCGAGGCCGGCAGGCCGGCGAGCTTCGCCACCTGGATGCCATAGGAACGGTCGGCGGCGCCGGCGACGATCTCGTGCAGGAAGACGACGTCGCCGTTCCATTCCTTGACGCGGACAGTGGCGTTCTCCAGCCTGGCCAGGCGCTGCGAAAGCGCGGTCAGCTCGTGGTAATGCGTCGCGAACAGGCCGCGCGCGCGATTGACCTCGTGCAGGTGCTCGATCGCCGCCCAGGCGATCGACAGGCCGTCGAAGGTCGCCGTGCCGCGACCGATCTCGTCGAGGATGACCAGCGAGCGGTCGGTCGCCTGGTTGAGGATGGCCGCGGTCTCGACCATCTCGACCATGAAGGTCGAACGGCCACGGGCGAGGTCGTCGGCCGCGCCGACGCGGCTGAACAGCCGGTCGACGATGCCGAGATGCGCGCTTTGCGCCGGCACG
>JAFKJZ010000320.1:2176-3539 GCA_017305815.1 Hyphomicrobiales bacterium | reverse complement strand
CTTCGACGTCTGATCCGACGGATCCTCGGAAATGAAAAAGGGCGCCTCCTGGCGCCCTTTTTGTTGTCTGGTCTTGCGTTGCGAGGCGAGGGCACGAGGGGCCGACGCGCCTCAATCGTCGATGATCTTGACCTTGTCGCCGACCGGCGGCAGCGCATTGCCCTTGATATCGTTCAGGATGCGGAAGAGCTCGGCCGGGCGGTCGACGCCGTTCATCCGCCGGGAGAGGCTGTCGACCGTGTCGCCTGTCTTCACCGTCACCAGCTGGACGCGCAGCGGCTTCAGCGCGGCGGCTTCCTGTGGCGACAGCTTGCGGAAGCTCTGCACCGTTTCCATCGTCGCCTGCTCGAGGCCGGGCGTATCCGTCTCGTTGGCGAAGATGAAGCGATAGGTGGCGCTGGCGCCGACCCGGATCACGGCGATGCGGAACACCCAGCCCTTGGCCTCGGCGCGCGCCGAAGCGGCCTCGAGGCCGTTGACCGTGAAGCTCTTGATCGAATTGCGGTCGAGCCCGTTGACCCAGCCTGACGCGATGTAGTCGGCCAGCGCCGTGCCGACAGGCAGGTTGGCGCCGTCGAAGCGCAGCGCCGTGCCGTCCGGCGCCGTCGCCAGCACCGCATCCGCCGTGTTGTCGAGCACGAACCCGTTCGGCACGGTGAAGCCGACGCCCAGCGTCGGGTGATAGAAATTCTTGCCGCGGACGAAGCCCTGCGAGCGGTCGTCGCCATAGAGCATGCCGTCGATGCCTTGCAGGTAGCGGTCGCGGTCGACCTCGCCGATGCCCGGCGCGCCGAACTGGCGGGCGGCGCGGATGGCGAAATCGACGCGCTGCGGCGTCGCCGGGTGCGAGGCGAGGAAGTCCGGTCGCTTGTCCTGTACGCTGCCGGCCGACTTGTAGGCGGCGAAGCGGCCCATCAGGTCGAGGAAGCGGGCCGCGGCGAAGGGATCGTAGCCGGCCTTGCCGATGGTGCGGACGCCGATCGCGTCGGCCTCCAGCTCCTGCTGCTGCGAGAAGGCGGCGAGCGTCCGCTGGCTGGAGGCGAGCGCCAGCTGGCCGGCGTCGCCGTCCTGCAGCACGTCGGTGACGACGCGGCTGACGATCATCGCGGCGCGCGCCTTGTTCTGGCGCTGCATGGCGTGGTTGGCGGTGACGTGGCCCATCCCGTGCGCGATGACGGCGGCGACTTCCGAGGAATCGTTCGCCAGCGCCAGCAGGCCGCGCGTCACATAGAGATAGCCGCCCGGCAGCGCGAAGGCGTTGACAGAGGGCGTGTTCAGGATGGTGATGCGATAGGATTGCGACGGGTCGTCGGAGGCGGCGACGATGCGGCCGACGATGCGGGCCACCGTCTTCTCCAGCTTG
>JAFKJZ010000320.1:0-2164 GCA_017305815.1 Hyphomicrobiales bacterium | reverse complement strand
GCCGCCGAAGCTCGCGACGATGCGCGGATGCTCCTGCGCGCCGATGCGGGCCTGCTCGGGATCGACCGGGGGCGGCGTCGCCGCGCCGGCCGTCGTCTGCGGCGGGCCATAGGTCTGCTCGAGCACGGTTGTGCAGCCGGCGAGCAGCAGGCTCGCCGTGAGGATCGCCGCCTTCCAGAGAAGCGCGCCGCGGGAGCTCGACCGCTCCCTATCCAGTGTGGCACCGAATGCCGTCATTCTTCACCATTGGTCCAACAGTTCGAGCTGCTCGGGATGCGTGACCCGCAAGCTCGGTCCGTCGTGACTCTCGATCCAGCCCCTCAGTCTTACCCGTTGCCCCCTCAAGGCCGCCACGGCGATGCCGTCCTCGGCCAAGGTCGGTCCGCGCTCGCCGACGGAAACGACCCTTCCTGCAACCAGATCATATTCATCGTGCCGGGTTGCAAGCCCGGGATCGGTCGCAGGGCGGATGGCGTAGTATGGATCGGGCCAGAGGCCAAGCCCTGATTTGCGCGCGTCCCTTTCAACCTTCATCAAAGCGCCGACACATTGACGATTGTCGGCGAAGGAATAGACGCGGGCGAGGCCGCTCGCCACCATCTCGCGCTGCAGCCACAGCACCTCGCCGTCTTCGGGCAGGATCTCGACATGCGCCAGCGCGCGGCCATAACGGTCGCGCCGGGCGCCGCCATAGCGCAGTTGCGCCGCTTGGCCGAGCGCCATCCGCTCCAGCGCCGTCTTCGCTTCCTCGGCCAGCGGCCAGGCGGTGAAATCCGGTCGGCCGAGCGGCAGTTTCGGCGCCTGGATGCCGACCAGCCGGACCTCGAGGCCCGAATCGAGCACGAGCGTGTCGCCGTCTACGACGCTGGCGACCAGTGCGGTCTCGCCGTCGACGAGCCGGCATTCGTTGGGCCCCGCCGTCCTTTCGGCCGGCTCCGCCCCGGTCGCAGCTGTCATCATCGCTCCCAGTATCAGCAGGACCCGCCCGAGCCGGCTGCCCGGCATCCGAAGACGCCGTCGAGCTTCCGGCCCGACCCGCGACGCCCATCCGGCACGACGCTTCGTCCCCATCCTTGATCCTGCTTCCCCCGTCCTTGTGTCATCGTCATGGCGGGCATGCGGCATCGTCTCATGGCAGACGGATCGGCGCATCAGGAAATCCGGCATGGCGGGGCTGCGGCGCCCGCACGACTCGGGCAGGCGGCATCCGTATGCAGCGGTCGATTCCCGCGCAGATTTCTGGCGGTGGCTCTTGAAAACGACGCGACAATCGGACCATAAGCATGTCGCCCGTCCGGCCCGCCGGATGGCGCCATGCTGCCTCGGCGGCCGCTTAAGTCCCGGTAGCTCAGCAGGATAGAGCAACGGTTTCCTAAACCGTAGGTCAGGGGTTCGAATCCCTTCCGGGACACCAATACTCAATTAAATCAATAAGTTACAAACGAAAAAGCTGGTGTTGTGAAATTGCCGGTTTTTGCTTTGTTCCGGCTAGTCCGGGGCGCGTTCGAACCTCCTCAGGACGCTCTCTGCGAGGGTCCGCTGGCGAGCCCCTCTGGTGTACCGGTCTACCTCCTTCCGAGTCGTGTGGCCGGTGATGGCCATGATCTCCGCGTCGGTGCAGCCCAGATCGGCCAGACGAGACGCCGCTGCTTTGCGAAGGCCGTGGGCCGAGCATTGCGGAAGTCCCGCTTCGTCGCACCATTGGCGCATTTTGTTGCCGAAGCCGTTGCTCGTGTACGGCTTTCCCTGCTCGGTTACGAGGAAGGTCAGGTCGCCGCACGGCGAGGCGTCGATGACGCTTTGCAGGTTCGGCACGATGGGGATTTCCAGCCGGACAGGCTTGCGTTTGCGTCCCTTGAACTGAGTAAAGAACAGCCAGCCATCGCGGACGTGCTGCTTTCCGAAGGTCACCATGTCGCTGCGCCGTTGGCCTGTATAGAGCAGCAGAGCGAAGGCCAGCCGCGCCCGGCTTCCGAGGGGGTGCCTGCGTTCGAATTGTTCGACGTCGTCCAGAGTCCAAGAGTGAAAGCCGTCGCCATCAACCCGCAGATTCCGGACGTCGCGCGCGACGTTGTGGGTCAGATTGTCGTCGATCTCGGCTTCGATCGCCCATGAGATCCTCTGGCGAATAGCCTTTAGCCGTCCGTTTGCCGCGTTCGGAAAG
>JAFKJZ010000319.1 GCA_017305815.1 Hyphomicrobiales bacterium | reverse complement strand
CCTACTCAAGAACGATATGATGGCTTCCGAGTTGCAACATCCGTCCCCCGAAGCGCTGGCGGCGCTATTGGATTGGTACGTCGCCAATGATGTCGACGTGGCGATCGAGGAAGAGGCTGTCAACCGGCTGGTCGCCCGCGCCGCCGAGGAAATCGCGCCGGAGCCGACCCCGCGGCCGATGCCGCCCGTCTTCGACGCCGCGCCGCGTGCGCAGCCATCGCTGCCGATCGCCACCGCGCGCACGCCCGAGGCCGAGGTTCTGGCCGCGCGCGAGGCGGCCGCGAGCGCCCCGACGCTGGAAGCGCTCCGCGACGCCCTCGGCCGCTTCGAAGGCTGCGCGTTGAAGACGACGGCGAAATCCCTGGTCTTCGCGCAGGGCAATCCGAATGCCCGGGTCGTTCTGGTCGGAGACCCGCCTGGCCGCGACGAGGACCTGCAGGGCGAGCCCTTCAGCGGCGCGGCCGGTCCGCTCGTCGACCGCATGCTGGCGGCGATCGGCCTTTCGCGCGCCGAGGTGCATCTCGCGAACATCGTGCCGTGGCGGCCGCCGGGCAATCGCGCGCCGACGCCGCAGGAGACGGCGGTCTGCCGCCCGTTCCTCGACCGCCAGATCGAGCTGGTCGATCCCGACTACCTGATCTGCCTCGGCCCGATGGCGGCCAAGGAGTTGCTGCCGACGACGGAGGGGCTGCTTCGCATTCGCGGCCAGTGGTTCCCCTACGACACCGGCCGGCGGCGGATCCGGGCGATGGCAACCCTTCATCCGTCCTACCTGCTTCTGCAACCGCTGCAGAAGCGGCTGGTCTGGCGCGATCTTCTGGCGCTTCGGGCCGCGCTCGATGAGAAAAACGCGTAAAGATCTGGCGGATCGCTAGTTTTTCATGCCGTAAACTCAATATTCACCACAAAGTGCCATCATTTGGACATGCGAGCGGTCGACAAAGCCGCAGCACCACAATCGATTCAATTCGGCCGCATTCGGCGCCCCCGGTCCAGATGGCATCCCAGCTCATTCCCGTCGCCGCGCTCCTCATCGGGTCGGCACTTCTCCTGATCGCAGGCGGCATCCATGGCCTGCTCCTCCCGATCCGCGGGGCGATCGAAGGGTTCTCGACCACGGAACTGGGCCTGATCGGCACGGGCTGGGCCGTCGGCTTCGTGCTGGGCTGCATCGTCGTGCCGCGCATCGTGCGCCGGGTGGGCCATGTCCGCGCCTATGGCGTCATGGCCTCGATCGCCGGCGTCGTCATCCTGCTCAACCTGCTGATCATCTCGCCCTGGGCCTGGATCGGGCTGCGCGCCTTTTCCGGCTTCTGCTTCGCCGGGGCCCAGATGATCGTCGAAAGCTGGCTGAACGAGCGCGCCACCCGCGAGAACCGCGGCACCATCTTCTCCGTCTACCAGATGGTGAATTTCGCCGCATCGACGGCCGGCCAGCTTCTGCTCGCCACCGCGCCTGCCGAAGGCTTCTTCTTCTTCGTGCTGGGCGCCATCTTCTACAGCCTGGCGATCCTGCCCTCGGCGCTGTCGACGGCGCAGACGCCGCGCCCGCTGAAGACGACGAAGATCGACCTGCGCAGCCTGTTCCGCAATTCGCCCGTGTCGGCGGTCGGCTGCTTCCTGATCGGCCTCGTCAACGGCGCGTTCGGAACGCTCGGCGCCGTCTATGGCCAGAAGATCGGTCTGCCGACGGCCGTCATCGCCTTCTTCATGAGCGCGGCCGTGCTCGGCGGCGCCATCACGCAGGTGCCGCTCGGCAAGCTCTCCGACAAGATCGACCGCCGCCTCG
>JAFKJZ010000630.1 GCA_017305815.1 Hyphomicrobiales bacterium | reverse complement strand
TGCGGCGGCCGGCGACCCAGCCATAGAGGCCGGCGACCGGCGCCAGGAGAAGCGCCGGCACCGAAAGCCGCTGCAGCGACCAGAAGCGCGGCGGCCGGATCATCGGGACCGCCTCGTCCGGCCGGCGGAAGCGGGCGGGTCGCGATCCTGCAGCCGTGCGGCGATTGCCAGCGGCTCCAGATAAGGCACCAGCGCCCGCATCGTCGCGTCGAGCGCGCCGGTGAAGGGCGCCAGCGCCTCGGCCGCCTTGGTGGCGCGCCGGCGCATGGCGTTGGGATCGGCGAACAGGTCGTCGAGCACCTTGGCGAGCTGCTCGGAACTGCGGATTACCTCAGCGCGGCCGGTGCGATCGAGCGCGGCATAGATGTCGGTGGCGTTGTGGACATGCGGGCCGTGCAGGATGGCGACGTTGAGCTGCGCCGCCTCGATCGGATTGTGGCCGCCGACCGGCACCAGCGTACCGCCGATGAACGCGATCGGCGCGATCCGGTAGAAGATGCCGAGCTCGCCTAGCGTGTCGGCGAGATAGATGTCGGTCGCGGCCGTGATCGGCTCGCCGGCGCTGCGCAGCGCCACGTCGAAGCCCTTGGCGACGAGCATGTCGCGGATCGCCGGCCCGCGCACGGGATGGCGCGGCACGAGGATGGTCAGGAGCTCGGGCCGGCGGTGGCGCAGCACGCGATGCGCCGCGGCGATGACCTCCTCCTCGCCCTCATGCGTCGACGAGGCGAGGAAGACCGCCCTGCCCTCGACGGCCCGGCGCACCGCCTCGACCATCTCGGGCGTGGCATGCGGCGGCGGCACGTCGAACTTCAGGTTGCCGGGGACGCGAACGCTGCGGACGCCGAGGGTCGAGGGACGCTCGCCATCGCCCTCGCTCTGCGCCAGCGACATCGTCACCTTGGCGAAGAGGCCGCGCTTGCCCGCCTCGATCTTGGCCCAGCGCTTGAACGAGCGCTCGGACATGCGCGCATTGACGAAGATGTGCGGGATGGCGCGGGCGACGAGGCAATCCATCTTGGTCGGCCAGATCTCGGATTCGACCGAGATAGCGAGATCCGGCTTCCAGTGGTCGAGGAAGCGGTTGACGAAGGGCGCGATGTCGAGCGGCGCGTATTGATGAAAAGCGCCGCGCGGCAGGCGATGCGCCGCCACCGCGGCGCTCGTCACCGTGACCGTGGTGAACAGGACGTTGACGCCCTCCTCCACGATGCGGCGCACCAGCGGCAGCACGGCGTTGGTCTCGCCGACGCTGGCGGCGTGGATCCAGACCAGCGCCCCGGCCGGGCGGTTCAGCGTGCCGCGGCCATAGCGTTCGTGGCGGCGGGCGCTGTCTTCCTTGCCCTTGGTCGTGCGATAGGCGAGCAGCAGCGGAACCAGCGGCAAAGCGGCGTAACCGGCCAGGCGATAGGCGGTTAGCGCGGCTCCCCGGCGCTCAGACATGCGACCTGCCGACGCGCTGATAGGCCCGTTCGGTAACGCGGTTCAGCTCGTTCTCGAGCTCCAGGCGCTTCTGCTCGATGACCTCATCGTCGGCATCGGCCGGCACATAGATCGGGCCGCCGAAGACGCAGATGCCCTTGCTGAAGGGCAGATTGACCGTGGTGCGGTCCCAGTTCTTGATCACGAAGTGGCGGCTGGTCGCCACCGCGACCGGCACGATCGGCCGGCCGGAGGCGCGCGCCAGCATGACGATGCCGGGTCCGGCGCGGCGCGACCGCTGGTTCGAGAGATCGGCCGTCATCGCGACGGTCGCGCCCTGGGCCAGCGCCGCCTTCATCTCCAGGAAGCCGCGCC
>JAFKJZ010000629.1 GCA_017305815.1 Hyphomicrobiales bacterium | reverse complement strand
GTCGCGCTGCTGGGGCTGCTGGCGCTCATGATGATGAGCCTGGCCAAACCGCTCGCTGAAGCGGTCGTCTTCCTCGTCGAGACCCTCGTCGTCCGCGTCGGCGCGATAGGCCGGCTGCGGCTGCTGGGAATTCTGCGGGTTCTGGGCCTGCGCGGCGGCGATGACGCGGAAATAGTGCTCCGCGTGCTGCAGATAGCTCTCCGCCATCACGCGATCGCCCGACGACTGCGCGTCGCGCGCCAGCGTCACGTATTTTTCCGCTATGTGAAGGGCAGTGCCGCGGATCTTCACGTCCGGGCCGTTGCTCTCATAAGAGCGGGTCAGCGGGTTGGGGCCCTTACGGTTATTGTTGTTGCCGTTGTTGTTACGCCCGCGCATCCGCTTGTTGTTATTGTTGTTCTGCTGTCCTTGTCTCATGAATTTTCTCTTCCGTGACCAACAAGGTCAAACAATCTCATCGACCGAATCCAAACGCCGGCCGGACAAAATCCGTCGATCGGCCGCCTCGGGCTGAAGCCCGAAACGCCGGGACCGGCGAAAGCGATCGTCACTCTTCCGCGGATCAAGGCAGCCGAGGGACCCTTGGGGCCCTTGGGCAACCTGGCCACCGCCGAGGCGGGGCGTCCTGGGAAATCGTGTCGTACCGAACAGAGATGACGCTCGAGGCACCGGAGCCCGGTCGATCTCCCCCGATCCGACCCCTACGGCCATCTGGTGGCCCTTGCCGCGCCGCTCCCGCGCGACGCTTGCGCTTCGACGTTCGGGAGACGCATCAATCTATCTGCGGCGGCTCGAAAACTAGCCGTTCCGCGCCCACTTTCCAAGCGGATTATTCAAATCCGCCCGGCTTGCTTCCCGTCGGCAACCAATTGGAACGGTGGATTTCCACCACGCGATCATGCCCCGCGAGATCGGCATGTACCACCGCCGCGAAGCCGGCCTGCTCCGCGAGCGCCGACAGCGACTGGGCCTGGTCGAATCCGATTTCGAAGAAAGTCGCACCGCCCGGCCGCATCATCCGGTCCAGATCCGCGACGATCGCTCTGTAAGCATCGAGGCCGTCATCACCTCCATCCAGCGCCAGCAACGGATCGTGGTCCCTGACCTCGCGATCCAGCGTCTGGATGACTTCGCTCCTGATATAGGGCGGATTTGAGACGATTACATCGGCCGGCGCGGAACTTTCGCCCCAGGAGCCGCGAATGAACAGGCTTCGATCGCCGACGCCGAGCCGCTCCGCATTGGCGCGCGCGGTCCGCGCCGCGGCTTCGGAAAGATCGACGCCAAGGCCGATCGCCTGTGGCAATTCGCTCAGAAGCGCGATCAGGATGGCACCGGTGCCGGTGCCGATATCGACGATGCGAAACGGCCTGTCGCGACCCTGCGTCCGGTCGATCCAGGCCAGCGCCGCCTCGACCAGTGTCTCCGTGTCGGGACGCGGCACCAGGGTCGCGTCGGCGAGCTGAAAGGTGAGGCCCCAGAATTCCTTTTCGCCGAGGATGCGGGCGACCGGCTCGCCGGCGAGCCGGCGTTCGATCGCTGCCTCGATGGCGCCGATCTCTGCGTCGGAGAGCGCGCGATCGTCGATCAGGACGAGCCGATCCGGCGCCACGCCGAGGGCTCCCGCGACCAGAAGCCGGGCGTCGAGCGCCGGCGTCGCGTCCATTCCGAGTTCCGCCAGCCGCCTCGCCGCGGCGCGGCGCACGGCGCCGAGCGTGGCGGCCGGCCCAGTCATGTATCGAGCGCGGCCAGCAAGCCTGCCTGATGCTCGGTGATCAGCGGATCGATGATTTCGTCGAGCG
>JAFKJZ010000180.1:11160-11625 GCA_017305815.1 Hyphomicrobiales bacterium | reverse complement strand
CCGAGACCGCTTTCGAATTCGAGATGCGTGTCGACCGCGTCGCGGAAAATCCCCGCGTGACCCTGCCCTTTTCCGACGATAGCTGGGCGGCGCTCGACGCGCTTGGCCACCGCGTCGATGCCGATCTCGAGGCGAACGACGTCCGCCTCACCATGGGCGGCGAGCCGACCTTCGTTTCGATCGACGACTACCAGGCCGGCGAATGGAACACGGACGCCGTCGGTCCGACCAAGCGCGACCGCGCCGACGACCTGATTCGCCGGCTGCGCGAGCGCTTCGCGCCGGGCGGGTTCCTGCACTACGGCCAGGGCAAGTGGTATCCGGGCGAGAGCCTGCCGCGCTGGACCTTCGCGCTCTACTGGCGGAAGGACGGCAAGCCGATCTGGCGCGACGCCGGCCTGATCGCGACGGAAGCCGACGATTTGAATGCAACGCCGGAGCAGGCAGGCGCCTTGCTCGCCGATC
>JAFKJZ010000180.1:0-11124 GCA_017305815.1 Hyphomicrobiales bacterium | reverse complement strand
ACTGGATCCTCAAGGAAGCCGAGCTGCCGGAGAACGTCACGCCGCACGATTCGAAGCTCGACGATCCGGAGGCGCGCGCCCGCATCGCCCGCGTGTTCGAGCGCGGCCTCGCCGCGCCCTCCGGTTACATCCTGCCGGTGCAGCGCTGGCAGGCGCGGGCGCAGCGGCGCTGGATATCGGAGAAATGGCCGCTCCGGCGCGGCAAGATGTTCCTGGTCCCCGGCGACAGCCCGGTCGGCTTCCGCCTGCCGCTGTCGTCGCTGCCCTACGTGCCGGTCTCCTCCTATCCCTTCATCGTCCAGCGCGATCCGGGCTCGGTCCGCGAGCCGCTGCCCGATCCCGAGGATCTCGGCCGTGAGCGGCATGAGGCGCTGTCGCGGCAGGAGGAGCGCGCCCGCCATCTTGCCGGCGCCGGCTCGGAAACGGCCGAGGGCGAGCGCGGCGAGCAGGTCGCGCAGTATCTGGCCGGCGGCCGCTCGGTGCGCACCGCGCTTTCGGTCGAGCCGCGCGACGGCCGGCTCTGCGTTTTCATGCCGCCGACCGAGACGCTGGAGGACTATCTGGAGCTGCTCGCCTCGCTGGAGGAATCGGCCCGCGCGCTCGGCCTCGCCGTGCATGTCGAGGGCTATCCGCCGCCGATCGACCCGCGCATGGACGTCATCAAGGTGACGCCTGATCCCGGCGTCATCGAGGTCAACGTGCAGCCGGCGGGCAACTGGACCGAATGCGTCGCCATCACCCGCGACCTCTACGAGGAAGCGCGGCTGTCGCGCCTCGGCACCGAGAAGTTCATGACCGACGGTCGCCACACCGGCACCGGGGGGGGCAATCATGTCGTCGTCGGCGGAGCCCATCCCGCCGATAGTCCGTTCCTGCGCCGGCCGGATCTTCTGAAGAGCCTCGTGCTCTACTGGCAGCGCCATCCCTCGCTGTCCTACATGTTCTCCGGCCTGTTCATCGGCCCGACCAGCCAGGCGCCCCGCATCGACGAGGCGCGGCATGACGGGCTCTATGAGCTGGAGATCGCGCTCGCCAGCGTGCCGGCGCCCGGCAACGGCCTCACGCCGGCGCCCTGGCTGGTCGACCGGCTGTTCCGCAACCTGCTCGTCGACGTCACCGGCAATACCCATCGCTCCGAGATCTGCATCGACAAGCTCTATTCGCCGGATGGCCCGACCGGCCGGCTCGGCCTGGTCGAGTTCCGCTCGTTCGAGATGCCGCCGGACTACCGCATGAGCCTGGCGCAGCAGCTGCTCGTCCGGGCGCTGATCTCGATGTTCTGGCAGAACCCGCAGCAGGGCTCGCTGATGCGCTGGGGCACGCAGCTGCATGACCGCTTCATGCTGCCGCAATTCGTCTGGTCCGATTTCCTCGACGTTCTCGGCGACCTGCAGCGCGCCGGCTATGCCTTCGATCCCGTCTGGTTCGAGGCGCAGCGCGAATTCCGCTTCCCCTTCATCGGCCGGATCGAGCAGCAGGGCGTCAAGCTGGAGCTGCGCCAGGCGCTGGAGCCCTGGCATGTGCTGGGCGAGGAAGGGGCGATCGGCGGTACGGTGCGCTATGTCGACAGTTCGGTCGAGCGCATCCAGGTCCGCGTCGACGGCTTTGACCCGCGCCGGCACGTCGTTTCCTGCAATGGCCGCCGCGTGCCGATGACGTCGACCGGAACCGCCGGCCAGTTCGTCGCCGGCGTGCGCTACAAGGCGTGGCAGCCGGCGCGCGGCCTGCACCCCACCATTCCGGCCCATGCGCCGCTTACCTTCGACATCGTCGACAGCTGGTCGCAGCGGTCGCTCGGCGGCTGCGTCTATCACGTCGCCCATCCGGGCGGCCGCAACTACGACACCTTCCCGGTCAATTCCTACGAGGCGGAGGCCCGCCGGCTGGCGCGGTTCGAGGCAATGGGGCATACAGCTGGGCATTTCATGCCACAGCCCGAGACCGGCTCGCCGGAGTTCCCCATGACCCTCGATCTTCGCCGACCGGCCAATCTCTGATGCCGATCACGCGCAAGGAAGCGATCCGCCGCAGCAGGATCGCCGCCGACAGGGCGGAACGGCTGATCGCCAATTACCGGCCGCTCGCCGGCGTCGCCGACGAGTTCATCGGTCCTGACGGCAGCATCCGGCCGCATTGGATGCGCTTCGTCGAATCGATGGCCCAGCTCGGCCCGAGCGAGGTGCAGCATCGTTTCGGCCTGGCCGATCGGCATCTGGCGGATTCCGGCGTGGTGCTGCGTGTCTACGGCGCCGAGAATGGCGACGAGCGCCCCTGGCCGCTGTCGCATGTGCCGTTCCTGATCGAACCGAAGGAGTGGAGCCGCCTCGAGGCCGGGCTGATCCAGCGGGCGAAGCTGCTCGATGCCGTGCTGGCCGATGCCTATGGCGAGGGGCAACTCGCCGCCGATGGCGGCCTGCCGGCGGCGATTATCGCCGGCAGCCCGGAATATCTGCGTCCGCTGGTCGGCGCCAAGCCGGTTGGCGGCCATCACCTGCGTTTCTATGCCGTCGATGTCGGGCGCGGACCGGACGGCAATTGGTGGGTGGTTTCCGATCGCACCCAGGCGCCGTCCGGCGCCGGCTATGCTCTCGAAAACCGCATTGCCCTGTCGCGCGCGCTGCCCGATCTCTATCGCGGCTTCAACGTCGAGCGGCTGGCCGGATTCTTCCAGGCGTTTCGCGCCGGCTTGAACCGGCTGAACCGGCATGAGGAGACGCGCGTCGCGCTTCTGACGCCGGGTCCGCTCAACGAGACCTATTTCGAGCACGCCTATCTGGCGCGCTATCTCGGCTTCGTGCTGGTCGAGGGCGAGGACCTGACGGTGCGCGACGATACCGTCTACATGCGCACCATCTCGGGCCTGAAGCGGGCGGACGTGCTGTGGCGCCGCCTCGATGCCGATTTCGCCGATCCGCTCGAATTGAACCCGGCCTCGCGGCTCGGCGTGCCCGGGCTCGCCGGCGCCGTGCGCCAGCGCAATGTCGCGATCGCCAACGCGCTCGGCTCGGGCCTGGTCGAATCGCGCGCCATGCTGGGCTTCCTGCCCGGCCTTGCCCGCCGCGTGCTGGGCGAGGACCTGATCCTGCCGAATGTCGCCACCTGGTGGTGCGGCCAGACGCAGGAGCGCGACCATGTCGTCGCCGAGTTCGACCGCATGGTGATCGCCCCGGCGCTCGGCGCCAGCGTGCCCGGCCTCATCGACCGGGGCGCCGTGCTGGGCGGCGCGCTCGATCCCGACCGCAAGGCGGACCTCATCCGCGCCATCGGCCGGCGCGGCACCGATTTCGTCGGCCAGGAAGCGGTCAAGCTCTCGACGACGCCGGTCTGGCGCGGCGAGGGCGACGCCGCCAGGCTGGAGCCGCGCCCGTCCATCCTCCGTCTCTATGTGGCGCGCACGCCGGACGGCTGGACCGTGATGCCCGGTGGCTTCTGCCGGATTTCCGACCAACCCGACGCGCGCGCCGTGACGCTACAGCAGGGCGGCTCCTCGGCCGATGTCTGGGTGCTCTCCGACAAGCCCGTGGCCGAGACGACGCTGCTCGCCTCGCCGGACAAGGTCGCGTTGCAGCGCATGACGCAGACGCTGCCGAGCCGGGCGGCGGAGAACCTGTTCTGGCTCGGCCGCTATGTCGAGCGGACCGAGGCGACGCTGCGCATCGTGCGCGCCATTGCCGCCCGGCACATCGACGCCGAATATGACGGCGAGGCGGTGATCGCCCAGCTCGACGCGACGCTCGCCGCCGCCGGCTCGATCGGCGAGGTGCGGGCGGAGGCGGGGCCGACCGCGCGGGCGATCGCCATCCTGACTGACCGCAGCGATTTCAACACCGTGCCCCGGCTCGCCCAGGCGTCGCGCCGCGCCGCCTCGGTCATCCGCGACCGCCTGTCGCCGGACGCCTGGCGCACCGTCGCCGACCTCGAGGCGCTGCTGAACCAGCCGCTGGAGGCCGGGACCGACAGCGACACGCTCGAGCGCGCCAACGCGGCGCTGCGTCTGATCGCGGCGTTTTCCGGCCTGGTGCACGAGAACATGGTGCGTCAGCAGGGCTGGCGCTTTCTCGAAACCGGCCGCCGCATCGAGCGCGGCCTCGCCATTGCCCGAGCCGCCCGCTTCTGCGGCCTTTCGGGCAAGCCCGGCGAACTGGATGCGCTGCTGGAGCTCGCCGACAGCCAGATCACCTACCGCATCCGCTATGTGATGCTGGCGGCGCGCGTTCCGGTCGTCGATCTGGTGCTGCTCGATGGTGGAAATCCGCGGGCGCTCGCCTTCCAGGCCGACCAGATCCGCCAGTTGCTGGCCGGCATGCCGGCGCATGCGCCGGCCGGGCTGCTGGCGCCGGCAGATCGTCTCGCCACGCGCCTTGCGGCCGAGCTCGGCACGGCCGATGCCGCCGCCCTCGATGCCGACAGTCTGTTCGGTTTCGAGCAGACGCTGATGAAGATCTCCGACGAGATCACGCTCGCCTATTTCACCCATCGGCGCTCCGCCGAACCGGCCGATCGCGGGGACTGACGATGCTGTACGACATCCGCCAGACCACGCGTTACAGCTACGCCTCGCCGGTGCCCTTCGCCCGCCAGGTTCTGCGCCTGCTGCCGGTCGCCCGCGACAGCCAGCGCGTCATCGCCGCCGACCTCGTCATCACGCCCGAGCCGACCGAACGCCATGACGGCTTCGATTTTTTCGGCAACCGCATCACCACCGTCGCCTTCGCGTTTCCACATGAGGAGCTGACCCTGGAGACGCGGGCGCGCGTTGCCGTCGACGCCGGCGGCCAGCTCGATGTCGAGGCGACGCCCGGCTGGGAGGAGATCCGCGGCCAGGCCGTGGCGGATACCGATCTCGGGCCGCTGTCGCCGGTGCATTTCCTGTTCGCGAGCCGCGTCGTCGCCATCGATGACGCGATCGCCGCCTACGCGATGGAGAGCTTTGCTCCCGGCCGGCCGATCCTGGCCGCGGCCTTCGACCTCACCTGCCGGATCAAGGCCGATTTCGCCTATGACCCCGAGGCGACCGATGTGCGGACGCTGCCGGCCGATGCTTTCGCCAAGCGGGCGGGAGTCTGCCAGGATTTCGCCCATGTGATGATCGCCGGCCTGCGCACGCTGGGGCTTCCCGCCGCCTATGTCAGCGGCTTCCTGCGCACGCTGCCGCCGCCCGGCCAGCCCCGGCTGGAAGGCGCCGACGCCACCCACGCCTGGGTCGCCGTCTGGTGCGGCAGCGAGGTTGGCTGGGTCGGGCTCGACCCAACCAATGGCGTTGTCGCGGCGGAAGATCACGTCATCCTGGCGCTGGGGCGTGACTATTCCGACGCCGCGCCGGTCGACGGCGTCATCGTCACCTCGGGCGCGCACCAACTCGACGTCGAGGTCGACGTTCTCGCCATCTCCGGGTCCGATGCCGGATAGCATCATTCCAAGAACGAATTTGACGGCTGAGCGCGACAGGCTGGTATTTCTCGGCGGCACACGGTATCAGGACGAATGCAATTCCCTGCCGCCTTGGCTTGCGGGATCGGTTGGCATGTCTGCCGCACTGGCTTCGATCGAGTGGTGCAAGTGCGGATCGGCCCCGAAATGCGAGAGCCATTCTAGATAGGATTACGTGACCGTCATGTCCTCCACGTTCGACGTCGTCGCCGATGTGATCGCCCAGACCAGCGAAATTCCGCGCGAGAAGATCACGCCCGAGTCCCATGCCATCGACGACCTGGGCATCGACAGCCTCGATTTCCTCGACATCGTGTTCGCGCTCGACAAGAAGTTCGGGATCAAGATCCCGCTCGAGCAGTGGACCCAGGAAGTCAACGCAGGCAAGGCCTCGGTCGAGGAATACTTCCTGCTGAAGAACCTCTGCGCGCATATCGACGATCTCGTCGCCAAGAAGAACGCCTGACGGATCCGGCGTCGAAGCCACCATGCGTCTCGAATATTTCCAGATGATCGATCGCATCGTCGATTTTGACGCTGCGAACGGTCGGATTCATGCCAAGGCATTCGTCCCCGAGGCGAGCCCGGTGTTCGAGGGTCACTTTCCCGGCTATCCGATCCTGCCGGGCGTGCTCCTGATCGAGACCATGGCGCAGGCCTCCGGCTTCCTGATCCTCGGCTTGAACGGTCTTTCGCGCATGCCGTTCTTCGCCGGCAGCAAGAAGGCGAAGTTCCGCAAGTTCATCGAGCCGGGCGCCGAGCTCGACGTCTATGCGACGCTGACGCATGACGGCTCCGGCTTCGGCGTGACCGAGGCGAAGATCGAGTCGAACGGCCCGGTCTGCGACGCGGAGCTGACGCTGCGCGTAATGGATTTCCCGGCTCCCGAGCTCATCGAAAACATGCGCGAGCGGGTGCGGCAGATCGGCCTGGTGCCGGTCGGAGATACGGCATGAGCGACGCCCGCGACGTCTGGATCACCGGCATCGGCCTGATTTCCTCGCTCGGCGAGGGGCTGGATGCGCATTGGCAGGCGCTGGCCGTCGACGAGCCCAGGCCGGCCGCCGCCGATACGGAGCATTTCGCGCCGTTCCCGGTGCTGCCGATGGTGCCGCTCGAGCTCGACAAGCAGATCCCGCGCAAGGCCGACATTCGCCAGATGGAGCCGTGGCAGCGCCTCGGCACCTATGCCGCCGGCCTGGCGCTCGCCGATGCGGGCCTTGCCGGCGATCTCGACCGCCTGGCGCATATGGACATGATCGTCGCGGCGGGCGGCGGCGAGCGCGATCTCGTCGTCGACGGCCAGATCCTGGCCGGCCTCGGCGCTGCGGCCGATACGGAGGCGTTCCTGAACGAGCGCCTCGCCAACGATCTGCGCCCGACCCTGTTCCTGGCCCAGCTTTCCAACCTGCTCGCCGGCAATGTGTCGATCGTTCACAAGGTGACCGGCTCGTCGCGCACCTTCATGGGCGAGGAAATCGCCGGCATCAGCGCCGTCGAGATCGCCGCGCGGCGCATCCGCGCCGGCCAGGGCGACCAGTTCCTCGTTGGCGCCGCCTACAATGCCGAGCGCAAGGATATGTTGCTGAGCCTGGCGCTCGGCAACACGCTCTGGAAGGGCGCCGTCAACTCCGTCTGGGAGCGCGCCGAGGCGGGCGGCGGCATGGTCACCGGCTCGCTCGGCGTTTTCCTCGTGCTCGAATCGCGCGAGCACGCCGAAGCGCGCGGCAAGGCCGGCTACGCCCGGCTCGGTCCGGTGCTTTCCGGCCGCAGCCGCCGCGAGCCCGGCCAGGCCACGGCCGTGGCGAAGAGCCAGGTCGATGCGCTGCGTCCGTCGCTCGGCGACAAGCCGGTCGGCGTGCTGTCGGGCGCGACCGGCATTGCGAGCCCGACGCGCGAAGAGCGCGCGCTGCTCGAATCGCTCGTCGCGGAAGGCCTTGTCGGGCCGATCCGCGCCACGCAGAGCTGGATCGGCAACAGTCTCGAGGCTGCTTTCCCGGCTCAGATCGCGCTCGCCGCCCTGGCGCTGTCGCGAAAAGGTTTCTACCGGCCGTCCGATCCGACCGGGCTGGAGCTTGAAGCGACCGACGTCCCCACCCAGATCCTGGCGACGAGCTGGGGCTTCTGGCGCGGCGAGGGCATGGCGCTCCTCGAAGCGATCGACTGAGAAAGGTTGGGATCATGGGCAAGACGCGGGATCATCTCGGGCGTCCGGTCGTCGCCGTCACCGGCATGGGCGTCGTCACTTCGCTCGGCCAGGGCATCGACGACAACTGGTCGGCGCTGACATCCGGCAAGTCCGGCATCCATCGCATCACCCGCTTCCCGGTCGACCATCTCCGCACGACGATGGCCGGCACGGTCGACTTCCTGTTCGACGAGGCGCCGCGCTCCGCCGTGCTGACGGAGAAGCTGGCCGAACTCGCCGCCGAGGAGGCGATCGCCCGCGCCAAAATAGGCACGCCCGGCGATTTTCCCGGCATGCTGTTCATGGCGGTGCCGCCGGTCGAGCTCGACTGGTCGGTCAAGCGCGACCTCTACGACAAGGGCGACGCCGGCGTCAGCGATCCCTATGACCGGATGATCGAGAGCGCCATGACGCTCAACGATCCCGACACCTACGAATACGCGCTCTATGCCTGCGTCGCCGACAAGACGGCCGACCGCTTCGGCACGCGCGGCGCGCCGATCTCGCTGTCGACGGCCTGCGCTTCGGGCGCCACCGCCATCCAGCTCGGCGTCGAGGCGATCCGCCGCGGCGATACCGAGGCCGCGCTCTGCATCGGCACCGACGGCTCCGTGCAGGTCGAATCGCTGATCCGCTTCTCGCTGCTGTCGGCGCTTTCGACCAACAACGAGGACCCGGCCGCCGCCTCGCGGCCGTTCTCGAAGAACCGCGACGGTTTCGTCATGGCCGAGGGCGCCGGCGCGCTGGTGCTCGAGGACTACGACGCGGCGGTCGCGCGCGGCGCCGAGATCCTCGCCGTCATCCGCGGCGCGGCCGAGCAGGCCGACGATTTCCACCGCACCCGCTCCAAGCCGGACGGCTCGCCGGTCATCGGCGCCATGCGCCAGGCCCTCGGCGATGCCGGCATCGCGCTCGACGAGGTCGACTACATCAACGCGCACGGCACCAGCACGCCGGAAAATGACAAGATGGAAGCCTTGTCGCTCGAGGCCGTGTTCGGCGAGAACGTCAAGAAGATCCCGATCAGCTCCAACAAGTCGATGATCGGCCATACGCTGACGGCCGCCGGCGCGATCGAGGCGGTCTTCTCGATCCAGACCATCCGCAGCGGCGTCATTCCGCCGACCATCAACCACGATGTCGCCGACCCGTCGATCTCGCTCGACGTGGTGCCGAATGTCGCCCGCACCGCCCCGGTCTCGATGGTGCTGTCGAACTCCTTCGGCTTCGGCGGCCAGAACGCCTGCCTGGTGATCGCGGCCGGTCCGGCCTGACCGCGACGCTTGGCGCGGAGCCAGCCTCTGGCATGTTCCGCGCCGAGACGGTATGCAGGCGCTGTTCAGAACGACAGACGGATATTCCATGCGCGCCCTTCAGCTGCTCGCCGACCGCAAGCTTTCGATCGTTGACGTCCCCATGTCCGCGGAGCCGGGCCCTGGCGAGGTGCGCGTCAAGATTGGCGCCGTGGCGCTGAACCACATCGACGTCTGGGGCTGGCGCGGCATGGCCTTCGCCAAGCGCAAGCTGCCGCTGACGGTCGGCGCCGAGGCTGCCGGCACGATCGAGACGGTCGGCGCCGATGTCACCAATGTCCGCGTCGGCCAGACGGTCGCGATCTACGGCGCCGAGACCTGCGGCGCCTGCCCGGCCTGCCATGCCGGCAAGGACAATCTCTGCGAGAACGTCGCCGGCGTTCGCGGCTTCCACATCGACGGCCTCGCCTGCGACTACGTCACGCTGAAGGCCCGCCATGTCGTGCCGGCGCCGGACAATGTCTCCATCCAGGCTGCCGCCTGCACGCCGATCACCTTCGGCACGGTCGAGCACATGCTGTTCGACAACGCCAGGCTCGAGGCCGGCCAGACGATCCTGATCCAGGCCGGCGGCAGCGGCATCGGCACCGCCGCCATCCAGCTCGCCAAGTCGGTTGGCGCCACGGTGATCACCACCGTCGGCAGCGACGAGAAGGGCGAGAAGGCGAAGGCGCTCGGCGCCGACCACGTCATCAACTACCGCGAGGAGCGCTTCGAGGGCGTCGTCCGCAAGCTGACCAAGAAGCGCGGCTGCGACGTCGTGTTCGAGCATGTCGGCGTCGACACCTGGGCCGGCTCGGTCTTTTCGCTGAAGCGCGGCGGCACGCTCGTCACCTGCGGCTCGACCACGGGCATCTCCACCGAGATCAACCTGTTCCAGCTCTACCAGCAGCAATTGCGCCTGATCGGCTCGTTCGGCTGCCGGATCGAGAACATCGCCTCGTCGCTCGCCAAGATCGGCGCCGGCGTCGTCAAGCCGGTGATCGACAGCGTCGTGCCGTTCGACAACATCGACGCGGCGCTCGACCGGATCGAGCAGCGCCAGGTCTTTGGCAAGATCATCGTCACGCTCTGATCTGATGGCGCTTCCGGGCAAGAAAAAGAAGAAGCCGCTCAAGAAGCTGACGCGGCGCGTCACGCGCTCGAAGGCGGCGCATGCGTCGATCGCCTTCGTCGTGCGCGGGATGGTGGCCGGCGTACGCTCGCTCGGCGAGGAGCGCGCCGGCCGTGTCGGCGGCGCGGTCGCCCGCTTCGTCGGCCGCTTCGTGTCGGAGACCAGGCTGGCGCGCAAGAACCTCGCCGCCGCCTTCCCGGAAAAGTCCGCCGCCGAGCGGGAGAAGATCCTGCAGGGCGTCTGGAGCGGGCTCGGCCAGACCATGGTCGAGTATGTCTTCCTCGACAAGCTGGTCGATATCGACCCGGAACGGCTCGGCGAGGGCCGGATCGAGGTCGTCGGCGTCGACCAGTTCCTGGCGATGCGCGACGACGGCAAGCCCGGCATCATCTTCTCGGCCCATCTCGCCAACTGGGAGATCCTCGCGGTCGTCGCCGCCCGTTTCGGCCTGCCGGTGGTGTCGCTGTTCCGCGCGCCGACCAACAACGTCATCGCCGAAGACCTGATGCAGCAGCGCGAGCAGATGATGGGCAAGCTCGTCGCTTCCAACCGCGGCGCCACCTTCGAGGTCGGCGCGGCGCTCGATCGCGGCGAGCATGTCGGCATGCTGTGCGACCAGCACCACAGCCGCGGGCCGAAGGTGCCGTTCTTCGGCCGTCCGGTGCACGCCAATCCGCTCGTCGCCCGCCTCGCCCGCCACTATGACTGCCCCGTGCATGGCGCCCGCACCGTGCGCCTGCCGAACGGCCGCTTTCGCGTCGAGCTGACGCCCCCCGTCGAGTTGCCGCGCGACGCGGAGGGCCTGATAGACGTCGACGCCGGCACCGCCAAGGTGATGTCGGTGGTCGAGGGCTGGGTGCGCGAGCATCCCGAGCAGTGGCTCTGGCTGCACAATCGCTGGCGCTAGGCGGGTCGAGCTCTTCCTTCACCTCTCCCTGAGGGAGAGGTCGACGGCCGAAGGCCGGCGGGTGAGGGTTTACGGCTTCACCGGACGGTCCCTAACCCCTCACCCGGAGCTTCGCTCCGACCTCTTCCGCCGGGAGAGGTGAAGGCAGGGGAGGCCGCGTTTCTGGCAGTGC
>JAFKJZ010000179.1 GCA_017305815.1 Hyphomicrobiales bacterium | reverse complement strand
CGGGTGCATGTGCGTCGTGACGTTGCGCAGTTCGAAGAGATAGGTTTTGCCGCGTTCGAGCTGCGCCATCGGCGGCGGGATCTGGTGCATGTCGCTCGGCCAGGACGCCTTGTTGATCGCCCAGAGATTGCTCTGCGACAGGCAGAGAGGGCCGAGCGGCGCGCCGTCGCCGGCAAGTTCCGCGACGGCCGCGCCGGTGGCGGTGGCGGAGAAGGTGATCGGCATGGTGATGGCGGAAGCGAGATCGGGCGGCGCGATCCGGCCGGCGGCGAGCGGCGCCGGATCGAAGGGCCCCTGGCGCCGGTCGGGACCGCTCGCGACGAGGCGCGCCAGCGGCACCGGTTTGGCGGCGAAATAATCGACCAGCGTCGCCGTGCCGCCATCGGGGGGCGTGCGGACGATCAGGTCGACCCGCATTGCCGGGCCCATGCGCCAGGAGCGCAGCGGGAAAGGCTGGCAGGCGATGCCGTCGATCGCCACCACGGCGGCCTCCGCGCCTTCGACGCCGATCTCGGTCAGCCGGGTCGGGTCGACATTGACGACGCGCAGCCGCACGTCGGCGGAGGCGGGCAGGTTGATGTCGGGCCGGATGGCGCCATTGACGCTGCGCACCGGTGCCGGCGCCTTCATTGGTCAGGAAGGGCAGGAAGCCGGTGCCGGCCTCGTCGATGCGCCAGTCCTTCAGCACCACCAGCTCGTCGGCGTCATAGGGTTCCGGCGCATCGCCCTCGACGATCAGGATGCCGAACAGGCCACGGCCGAGCTGCTCGACCGAGTTGCAGTGCGTGTGGAAGAAGAAGGTGCCGGTATCCGGCGGAACGAAGGAATAGTCGTAGCTCTCGCCCGGCTCGACCGGCTTCTGCACCAGATAGGGAACGCCGTCCTGGTCGTTCGGCAGGCGGATGCCGTGCCAGTGGATCGAGACGTGCTCGCCGGGCCGGGTCAGGCCGTTGACGAGATGGGTGTTGAGGCGCTGACCGAGCCTGACCCGCGCGACGGGCGGTTCCGCCGCGTCGGTGAAGGTCCAGAGCGGCAGGCTCTTGCCGCTGAAGCAGGGCAGGGAAAGGCTGCGCTCGGCCGCCTTCAGGTCGAGCGAGACGATGCTCTCCTCGCCGACCGGCGCCGCCGGCGGCAGCGGCCGGGTGAAGGCGGGGGCGCGATCCGGGCGGCCGAAGAGGCCTGCGCCCGCCAGGACTGCGGAGCCGAGAAGAACGGAGCGGCGCGAGATCATGATCGAAGGCACTCTGGTGGCGCGGCCGCAGGAGGCGGCCGCGCCGATGATGACGCCGCTCGACTAGCGGCAGATTGTGGCCTTACTCGGCGCCGACGGCGTCGGGATTGTCGAGGCTGTCGGAGCCTTCGACTTCGATCTTCAGGCCCAGGGCGGCGACGACGGCTTCGACCGCGCGGGTCTGGCCGATCAGGCCGTCAATGGCTTCCTGGACGATGGCGTTGCCGGCCGCGTTGTCGGGGCCGATCATCTGGTCATAGGCCTCGCCCTTGTCGGACGTGTCCTTCAGGACCTGCATCTTGGCGCTGGTGACGGCCAGCGCATCGTCGACCCGCTTGGCGGCGTCGGCGTTCTTGGCCGCGGCCAGTTCGCGGATGCTCGGACCCTCGACGACGGAACCGTCGGTGCGGGTGTACTTGCCCTGCCAGGCCGAGACCATGCCGACCTGATCGTAATAGTGGCTGTTGGCGGTGTTGTCGGAGAAGCAGTCATGCTCCTCTTCCGGATCGTGCAGGATCAAGCCGAGCTTCATGCGCTCGCCGGCCAGTTCGCCATAGGAGAGCGAGCCGATGCCGGTCAGGATGGTGGCGAGGCCGCCCTCGTCGCCCTTCTCGGAAAGCTGCTTGCGGGCTTCGCCCTCCGGCTGCCAGTTGGCGACCATTTCCTCGAGGTCGGAAACGAGCAGGTCGGTCGCGGCCTTCAGATAGGCAGCGCGGCGATCGCAATTGCCGTTGGTGCAGTTCTTGGTGTCGTAGTCGGTCGCCGGACGGTTGCCGGCGCCCGGGCCGGTACCGTTCAGGTCCTGGCCCCAGAGCAGGAACTCGATCGCGTGGTAGCCGGTGGCGACATTCGCCTCGACGTCGCCGGCTTCCTGCAGCTTGTGCAGCAGGTCGGCGTTGATCTCCGTCGCGTCGACCTTGTCCGGGCCGATCTGCAGCGTCTTGTTGGCGATGACGTTGGCGGTATAGAGCGGGTTCGAATCCGAGCTGTCGCCATAGGACTTGGCGTCGACATAGTCGATCAGCCCTTCGTCGAGCGGCCAGGCGTTCACGCGGCCTTCCCAGTCATCGACGATGGCGTTGCCGAAGCGGTAGACCTCGGTCTGCTGGTAGGACGGCCGGGCAGCCTTCCAGGCGTCGCGGGCGGCGGCGAGCGTCGCGTCGGATGGGTTGGCGATCAGTGCGTCGACGGCGACGTTCAGGGCCTTGGCCGTGGTGAGCGCATCCTCGAACTTGGCCTGGGCGATGTCGCCATAGGTCTTTAGCACGGCGCTGGCAGCCGGGGCGTCGGCGGCGAAGGCCGGGACGGCGCCCGAAAGGGCGAGCGCGGCCGTGGCGGCGAGGAGCATCTTCTTGAGGTTCACAATCGTCTCCGTGCGTGAATATCGTGCGGTGAATTCAGTGATAGTGGCGGCGGCAGGGGCGGGCGGCGATCTCGCGGATCACGGCTCCCGGCACCGGAATGAGAATCTGTCCCGTCTCGGCGAGGGTTTCGGCGAAACGCTGGGTGGCGCGGATGACGTCGGCGCGGCCCTCCGGCGCGACCAGGCGCTCCAGTGCGCCGAGCAGGGTGTCGTCGTCATGGTTCTGGCAGGCGGCGATCATCGAGACGGCGCAGCATTCGTCGAGGCAGAGCCGCGGGCTCAGCGACGGCGACAGGCCGGCGGGACGGTCCATGCCGCCGCGGATGGCCTCGACCCATCGCGCCAGCGCGGCGAGGACGCGGCGGCCGTCGGCGGCGCCCAGTTCCTCGGCATAGAGGCTGGCGGCCAGCTCCCAGCATGTCACCGAGCCGCGCTCGCAACCCTGCATCCAGCGGCGCAGGCCCTCGACGACGAGCCTTTCCGGCTGCCGTTCGAGATAGCGAGTGTCGGATCCGGCGGGAAGGCGCGTCGCCATCAGCGCATTTCCTCGGCAGGAGCGTATCGGGCTTGGGCGCGCTCGGCGGGACGCGGGGGCGCAAATCGGTCGGTCAGGTCCATCGTCCACTCCAAGCGACAGGCGGGAAACCTGCCGTCAAAGCGTCACAGCCAGCGTGGCGCGGATGGGCGACGTTTGGACCTGTTGAGTTTCCGAGTCAAGAATATGTAACACCCTGAAATTATTCTAATTCCAGCCTTCTGTTGCAAAGTGTTGCTGAGTTCTTGATCGGCTTGGGGAATTGCCGGACGAGCGGAAGCGGCGGCTCTGCCGCGACCGCACGCCGCAAGCGTGGCTGGGCGACGGTCGGGTTTTCCCGGCGATCCCGCTCCGCCGGCAGTCTCTGCCATTGCGCCGCACCCGATCCCGCAAAATTCCGCGCGCCGGGCCTTGCAGTGTCTGAAATGATATAACATAACACTTGCAGTCAGCAGCGGACGGACCGGCGATGGCGAATGCAATTCCAGGCATGGCGGCGAAGGGCGACCCTATTCCGGTCTCGCCCGGCCGCGATCATGCCCATAGTCACGAAGGCCACGGCCACGAAGGCAAGGGCCATGGCCGTCCCCATGATCATGACCTGGGCCATGTGCATTCGCACGCGGCCGGGGCGCCAGTGGCGCGCGACTTCGATACAGCGCTGCCGCGTTCCTACAGGCGTTCCATGTTCCTCGCCTCGGCGGTCGAGCGGCTGGTGATCGCCGCGCTGCTCGTCGGCCTGATCTGGCTCGGCATCTTCTGGGCGGTTTCCTGAGGTCGACATGCTGAAGCGCACCGCACCGTCGATCCGGCTCGACAACCTGACGCTTTCCTATCGCCGCCATCCGGCGGTGCACCACGTCTCGGGCACCTTCGAGCCAGGGTCGTTCACGGCGATCTTCGGGCCGAACGGCGCCGGCAAGTCGACGCTGCTGAAGGGCATCGTCGGCCTGATCAAGCCGGACAGCGGCCGCATCTCGCTCGAGGGCGTCGGTCGCAACGACATCGGCTACCTGCCGCAGCAGAGCGCGCTCGACCGCTCGTTCCCGATGCGGGTGCTCGACGTTGCCGCCATGGGCCTCTGGCGCAAGGCCGGCATCTTCTCGTCGATCGGCCGCAAGCAGCTCGGCGCGGTCGAGGCGGCGCTGGCCGCCGTCGGCCTCACCGGCTTCGAGGACCGCATCATCGGCACGCTTTCCGGCGGGCAGTTCCAGCGCGCCCTGTTCGCGCGGCTGCTGTTGCAGGACACGAAGCTGATCCTGCTCGACGAGCCCTTCACCGCGATCGACGCGCGCACCTGCGAGGATCTGCTGGCGTTGATCTCCGGCTGGCATGCCGACGGTCGCACCGTCGTCACCGTGCTGCACGACATCGACATCGTGCGCGAGCGCATTCCCGAGACGCTGCTTCTGGCCCGCGAAATGGTCGCGTGGGGGCCGACGGTCGAGGTTATGACCGACGCCAATCTCGCCCGCGCCCGGCATTTGCACGAGGCGTTCGAAGACAATGCCGAACTGTGCGAGATGCCCGCCTGATGGCCCTCTATGACCTGATCCTCGGACCGTTCCTCGAGTTCGGCTTCATGCGCCGCGCGCTGATGGGCTGCATCGCGCTGTCGATTTCCGGCGCGCCGATCGGCGTTTTCCTGGTGCTGCGCCGGATGAGCCTGATGGGCGATGTGATGGCCCATGCGATCCTGCCGGGGGCCGCGATCGGCTTCCTGCTCTCCGGCTTCTCGCTGTTCGCGATGACGGTCGGCGGCGTCGCGGCCGGGCTGCTGGTGGCGCTCGGCGCCGGCGCCATCGCCCGCACGACGCCGCTGCGCGAGGACGCGAGCTTCGCCGCCTTCTATCTCGTCTCGCTGGGGCTCGGCGTGATGATCGTCTCGATCAAGGGCTCGAACATCGACCTCCTGCATGTGCTGTTCGGCAACGTGCTGGCGCTGGATGATCCGTCGATCTACCTGATCGGCGGCATCGCCACGGTGACCTTGCTGTCGCTTGCCCTGATCTATCGGCTGCTGGTCGCCGAATGCTTCGATCCCGGCTTCCTGAAGAGCGTCGGCGGCGCCGGCGGTCTCGCGCATTTTCTGTTCCTGGCGCTGGTCGTGCTCAACCTGGTCGGTGGCTTCAACGCGCTCGGCACGCTGATGGTGGTCGGACTGATCGTGCTGCCGGCCGCCTCGGCCCGCTTCTGGAGCGAGAGCGTGCCCGGCCAGATCGTCGCCTCGGCGGTGATCGGCATCGGTTCGTCGCTGGTCGGACTGCTCGTTTCCTATCACGGCGAACTGCCGACCTCGCCGGCCATCATCCTGGCGGCCGGCGCCGTCCATGCTCTCTCCATTCTTGCGGGGCGACACGGCAGCTTTGCCAGTCAGGCCCTGCGGGCGAGGCACCTGAGGGGCTGAATTCTACTTTCAATGCAGGAGAACTACCCAATGAAGTCAAGCATTTGGCTCATCGCGGCGGCGCTTGCCCTGAGCACGGCGCTGCCGGCCCAGGCCGCCGACAGCAAGATCAAGGTTGTCGCCACCTTCTCCGTGCTCGGCGACCTGGCGAGCGAGATCGGCGGCGACCATGTCGAGGTCCGTACCCTCGTCGGCCCGAATGGCGACGCTCACACCTTCGAGCCGAGCCCGGCCGATGCCAAGGCCATGGGCGGCGCGGCGGTCCTGGTCGAGAACGGCCTTGGCCTCGAGGGTTGGCTCGGCCGGCTCATCTCCGTTTCCGGCTTCAAGGGCGAGAAGGTGATCGCCACCGAAGGCGTGAAGCCGATCGCCTGGACGGGCGCGGAAGAAGAGGAGGGTCATGATCACGACAAGCCGGAGGCGAAGGCCGAGGCAGGCCATGATCATGACGGCCATGATCACGCGGCGCATGAAGGCCATTCGCACAGCGTCGATCCGCATGCCTGGCAGAACCCGCTGAACGGCGTTCTCTATGTGCAGAACATCGTTGCCGGCCTGTCGGCGGCGGATCCCGACCATGCGGCGGACTACAAGGCGAAGGGCGACGAGCTCGCTTCGGCGCTGAAGGCCATCGACGCTAACCTGAAGACGGAGTTTGCGAAGGTGCCGGCCGAGCGGCGCAAGCTCGTCACCAGCCATGACGCCTTTGGCTATTTCGCCGATGCCTATGGCATTGAGTTCGTGGCGCCGGAAGGCGTCAGCACGGAAAGCGAGGCTTCGGCCGCCGACGTCGCCAAGATCATCCGCCAGATCAAGGCGGAGAAGATCACGGCGCTCTTCGCCGAGAACATCACCGACCCGCGCCTCCTGAACCAGATCGCCCGCGAGACCGGCGTGACGATCGGCGGCGAACTCTTCTCTGACGCGCTGTCGCCGCCGGATGGCCCGGCCCCGACCTATCTGAAGATGTTCGAGAACAACGGCGCCAAGCTGCTCGGGGCGATGAAGGGCAGCTGAGTTCTCCAATGATCGACGAGCGCCGGCAAATCGCTGGCGCTCGTTCCACACGCGGCGTCATCCCCGCGAAAGCAGGGATCCATGCCGGCGAAGCCCTGCCATGCGGAACACCCGATGCCCCGGCTGCATGGATCCCGGGTCAAGCCCGGGATGACGGCTTTTCGTTGGTTGATGTCGTCTCGGCTGACAGGTCAGTAGATATACGGGATCAGCCGGGCGGTCTTGCTGGCGTAATCGCGATAGACGCGGCCGAACGTATCCAGCATCAGCTTTTCTTCCTTCTTCACGCGGAAGAAATACAGGATGCCGATGCCGACCAGGCCGGCGAGGCCGACGAACCAGTTCTGCAGCAACAGCGCCTGCGCCACCGCCATCAGCCAGAACGACACATACATCGGGTGGCGGACATAGTGATAGACGCCGGTGGTCACCAGCGTGTGCTTGGCGCGGATCTCCAGCGTCGCCGACCAGTTGTGGCCGAGATCCTTGTGGCTGCGATAGAAGAACCAGAGATAGGCGACGATCGCCACGATGCCGGCATAGGCGACGACAGGCGAGAAGGGCAGGTTGGCGCCTTCCGGAAAGCCCATGCCCGTCAGCGCCCAGATCGCCGGCACCAGCCCGACGCCGACGACGGAGATCGCCACCAGCGACTGCTGGCTGGCGCGGTCGCGCGAGTCGACGATGGCGTGCTTGCGGGCCCGGCGCTGGTGCGGGTAGCGGATGATGAACCAGATCACCAGTCCGAGAGCCCAGCAGATGGTGGCGGCAGATTGCGTCATGTCGTCTCCTCAGGTTCCCGGACGATCCGACTCCTGCGGCGGCTTCTGCAGGGAGAAGCGCTCGCGCAGGCCGACCGGACCACAGCAAATCAGGAAGAAATCATAGAAGTAGCGGCGCGTGTTTCCCATGACGAACTGATAGTGCACACGGAAAAGGCTGTTGCGGATGCGGCTGTAGTCCGTCGGCTGCAGCATTTCGCGGATGCGGACATTGATCACATGCGGAAAGGTGCGGCCGGGCGAGGGCTGGAGCCGCATCAGCCGGGCCGGATCGGTCTTGTAGAAGTTCACAACGTCGGTCAGCGTCTGGAACTCCAGCCACTCGATGCCGCGCTCTTCCTGCAGGCGCTGGGCGCGGGCGCGCAGCGTGCGGGCGGCCGGGTGCAGACCGAGCTGCAGCACGCAGGAGCCGACGGTCATCACCGAGATCGGCGGCCCGCGACGGGCGAGGTCGGGATCGAGCGCCAGCGCCCGCTCCAGCGATTCCAGCGCGAACACGCTGCCCTGGCTGTGGCCGATGATCAGCAGCTCGGTGAGGCCGGGCGTTGCCGCCAGATCGACGATCTCGCGCGCGAAACGATCGACGCGGGCTTCCATGTCGGCCCTTCCGCCGCGCATGTATTCGCCCATGAACACGCGCGCATCGAGTAAGTGGCTGACGAACCAGCGATTTCCCGGCCAGCGCATCAGGCATAGATAGACCGCCAGGAAAAGCGCCGGCGCGATCCAGGGCGCGCTCCAGTGGTCGATCCGTAGCACCAGCGCGGCGGCGATCGCGGCGACGACGACGAACAGCAGCGAAAAGAAGAACGGCGCGACGAAGTAGAGCCCGAACCGCCAGGCGGCGAGGAAATAGCGCAGGATGGTTCCGGAGAAGAGGAAATCCGCCAGCAGGCCGAGCGACAGCGGGATGCGCTGCCAGATCGGCCGGGCGAAGTCGCCCTTTACCAGGTCGTCCCAGGCGAGCAGGCGGAAATCGGTGACGGCGTTCCAGCCGTCGCCACGGGTCTCGATCTCGGTGCGCCAGACCTGGCCGTCGTCGGAGGGGCGGGCGGGAGCCGGGGTCGCCGCGACGCCCCAGGTCTCGCGGAAATGGCCGAGCTCGCGCGCCAGCCGGCCAAAGAACTTCTCCGGCGCGACCGGGTCATAGCCGCCGAGATAGAGCACGCCACGGCGAAACGGAGACGAGACTCCCGCCGCGGGCTCCATCACGGGAGCGTTGACCGGTTCGCGCGTCGTCATTTTCGGCTGGCGAGGGCCGTCTCGACCGCGCTGCGGGTCGGCATCGGCGCCACGGCGCCATAACCCTCGGTAGCGAGGCCGGCGGCGGCGTTGGCATAGCGCGCGGCGGCGAAGACGTCGCCCGAGCGCAGATATTCGGTCAGGAACGAACCGTCGAACGTGTCGCCGGCGCCCGTCGCGTCGACCGGCTTCACCGGGATCGCCGGGATCACCATGCGCTTTTCCGGCGTCGCCACCAGCGCGCCCTCGGCGCCCATGGTGACGATGACGATCTTCGGACCGAGGCCGAGATAGAAATCGGCGATCTTGTCGGGATCGGTTTCACCGGTCAGCTCGGCCGCGTCGTCGGAGCTGGTCTTCAGGATGTCGGCCAGCGCCGCCGCGGCATGGATGACGGCGCGGGCGCGGTCGATCGGCCAAAGGCGGAGGCGCAGATTGGTGTCGTAGGAGACGATCCTGCCGGCCTCCCGCGCGGCGCGCAAGGCGGCGAAGACGACGTCGGCGGCCTGCGAGGAGATCGCCTGGCTGATGCCGGAGGTGTGGATCACCTTGGCGCCGCGGATGTAGTCAAGCGACAGCTCTTCCGGCGTCATCCGGCTCGCGGCCGAGCCGGCGCGGCGATAGGAGAACACATGGCCCGAGGGGCCGTGGGTGACGAAATAGATCCCGGTCGGGGCGGCGCGGTCGAGCTTGACGGCGCTGGTATCGACGCCTTCCCGTTTCCAGAGATCGAGGAAGGAATGGCCGAAATTGTCATCGCCGACGGCCGTCACATAGCCGACGGATGCGCCCTGGCGCGCCGCCGCGATCGCGCAGTTCGAGGTATCGCCGCCGTGACCCGGCAGGAACGCCTCGGAGCCCTTGGCCTGGTTGAGTTCGAACAGAGGCTCGCCAATGCAGACGATGTCGGGGCTCTGAACAGGGCTGGGCATTTACAAGTCTCCGGAGGCGAATGTTGCCCTTCATGGCGTGTCGCGCGCGGCGGTGCAAGGCCGCGGCGCGCGACAGCGCCTTCAGAGCCTGCCGTTGATCGCGTTCCGGAACAGAACCTCATAATCGGCCGCCACGACCGGCACGGGATTGCCGCCGGTCGAGGGGTCGAGCTCGGCCATGCGGGCCGCTTCTGGCAAAACCGATTCGTCGACGCCGATTTCCTTCAGCGTGTGGGGGATGCCGAGTTCCTCGCGGATCGCCAGCACCCAGTCGACGAAGCTGGTCGCGCTCTGGCCTGGCAGGTCGAGATAGCGGGCGGCGGCCGCCAGCTTCTCCTCGATCGCCCCGGCGTTGAAGGCGAGCACATAGGGCATGACGACGGCGTTGGTCAGGCCGTGATGCGTGCCGCGCAGGCTGGAGCTCGGATGGCTCATCGCGTGCATGGCGCCGAGGCCCTTCTGGAACGCGACCGCGCCCATCGACGAGGCGATCAGCATCTGCGAGCGCGCCGTGATGTCCTTGCCGTCCTTGACCGCCTTGGGCAGCCAGTCCTTGACCAGCCGCATGCCTTCGAGGGCGATGCCGGCCGACAGCGGATGGAAGAACGGGCTGCACCAGGCTTCCAGCGAGTGTGACAGCGCGTCCATGCCGGTCCAGGCCGTGATCTTCGCCGGCAGGTCGACGGTCAGCTCCGGGTCGGAGATCACCACCTTCGGCAGCATCAGCGGATGGAAGATGATCTTCTTGGTGTGGTCGGACGGATCGGTGACGACCGAGGCGCGGCCAACTTCCGAGCCGGTGCCGGCCGTCGTCGGTACGGCGATGATCGGCGCGATGCCCTTCGGGTCGGCGCGGGTCCACCAGTCGGCGCGGTCCTCGAAATCGAACACCGGCCGCGTCTGGCCCGACATGAAGGCGATGGTCTTGCCGATATCCATGGCCGAGCCGCCGCCAAAGGCGACGACGCCGTCATGGCCGCCCGCCTTGTAGACCGCGAGGCCGTCGTCGAGATTGGCGAGCGTCGGATTGCCGTCGACCTTGGAGAAGACGGCATATTCGACGTTGGCGGCGTCGAGGATCGCCAGCGTCTTCTGGACGATCGGCAGGGCGACGAGGCCGGGATCGGTGACGAAGAGCGGCTTCCTGATTCCCGTTGCCGTCAGCGCCGCCGGCAGCTCGGCGATGCGGCCAGCGCCGAAGCGGATGGCGGTGGGATAGGACCAGTTCGCGTTCAGCGAGGCGTAGTTGTCGAGCATGGAGCGTATCCTTGGCGTCTGTTTCTTGCGGCGGCAGCGTTCGGAACGCGCCGGCTCGGTCGGGATGCGTGGCGAGACCGGCTAGTCGGTCTTGGTGCGGAGATGAAAGCTCTTCGGCCGGGTCAGTTGCTCGTAGCCGACCTCGGACAGGCTGGCGCCGCGGCCGGTCGCCTTGACGCCGGTCCAGGCAAGCGCCGGATCGACATAGTCGCAGCGGTTCATGAACACGGTGCCGGTGTCGATGCGGTCGCCGATCGCCTCCGCCGCCTCCAGGTCCTCGGTCCAGATCGCAGCGGTGAGGCCGAATTCGGAATCGTTCATCAGGCGGATGGCTTCCTCGTCCGACTTCACCTTCATGATGCCGAAGGCCGGGCCGAAGGTCTCTTCCGTCATCACCCGCATCGAGTGGTCGACATCGACCAGCACCTGCGGCGCCAGATAGGGCGTGCCCGACTTCGCCGCCGGGAAGTGCTTCGGGTCGATCAGCGCCTTCGCGCCCTGGCGCACCGCCTCGTCGATCTGGCCCTGGATGAAGTCGGCCGCCGAGGCGCGCACGACGGGGCCGAGCGTCGTTTCCGGGTCGGTCGGGCTGCCGAGCTTGTAGGCGTTGACGGTGGCGACGACGCCCTCGACGAAGCGGTCATAGACCGCCTCGTGCACATAGACGCGCTCCATCGCGCAGCAGGACTGGCCGGAATTGAAGAAGCCGCCATCGACGATGTTCTCGACCGCGAAGGCGAGATTGACGTCGGGCCGGACATAGGCCGGATCCTTGCCGCCGAGCTCGAGGCAGGTGGCCGGGAAATTGGGGGCGCCGGCGACGGAGGCCATGATGTTGCGGCCTCCGGCGGTCGAGCCGGTGAAGCCGACCTGGTCGACGAGGCCGGAGCGGATCACCTCACGTCCGCCGGCAGTCCGCCCTTGGCGAAGCCGGAGGCGAAGTGCTCGGCGACCAGCGCCGTCTGGCTCGAATGCTTCATGACGACGGTGTTGCCGGCGAGGATCGCCGGCAGCACGGCGTTGAGCGCCGTCATGTAGGGGAAGTTCCAGGCCGGCAGGTTCAAACAGACGCCGAGCGGCTCGCGGCGGATATAGCGCTTGAAGCCTTCCTTCGGGCCGGCGTCGATGTCGGCCAGCGATTTCGCCGCGATGGCGATCATGTAGCGGGCGCGTTCCTCGAAGCCGCGCATCTCGCCATGGCCGTAGCGGATCGGCCGGCCCATCTGCCAGGCGATCAGCTCGGCCACCTTGTCCTTCTCCGCCACCATGGCGTCGACGAAGGCGGTCGCCATCTTTTCCCGTTCGGCGATGGCGACGTCGCGCCAGTCGCGCTGCGCCGCCTTCGCCTTTTCGAGCGTGGCGAGGACCTCGGCTTCGGTGGCGAGCGGCCGCTCGGCATAGACCGAGCCGTCGACCGGCGTGATGATCTTCAGGACGGGGGCGTTCATGGTTCTATTCCTCGCAGCGACGGCGCCGACTCAATACCGCTCGAAGCCGCGCTGCAACTCCCAATCCGTGACGCGACGATCATATTCGAACTGTTCCCAGCGGGCGGTGTGCAGGTAGTGCTCGACCACTTCGTCGCTGAGCGCGGCGCGCAGCACCTTGGAGCCGTCGAGCGCGGTGATGGCGTCGCGCAGCGTCTTCGGCACCTCGCGCAGATTATCAGGCCGGCGAAGGCGATGTAGGGGTTGAGGTCCGAGCCGCCGAAGCGGCATTCGGTGCGGACCGACTTGCCCTCGCCGACGACGCGGAAGCCGGCGGTGCGGTTGTCGACCGACCAGACCGCCTTGGTCGGCGCGAAGGTGCCGACCTGGAAGCGCTTGTAGGAGTTGATGTAGGGCGCGAGGAAGGCGGTCATCTCGCCGGCATGGGCGAGGTGGCCGGCGAGCCAGGATTTCATCGTCGCCGACATGCCGAGCGGATCGCCGGCATCGGCGAAGAGCGCCACCTTGCCGCTGGCGTCCCAGAGCGAGGAGTGGATGTGCGAGGACGAGCCGGCAAGGTCGTAGCGCCACTTCGCCATGAAGGTGACGGCGCGGTTCTGCAGATGGGCGATCTCCTTGATGCCGTTCTTCATGATGACGTGCCAGTCGGCCATTTCGAGCGCCTCCGCATAGCGGATGTTGACCTCTTCCTGGCCCGGGCCCCATTCGCCCTTCGAGTTCTCGACCGGGATGCCGGCGCCCATCAGGCCGTTGCGGATGGCGCGCAGCAGCGGCTCGTTCTTGGTGGTCTGGAGGATGTGGTAGTCCTCGATGTAGTTGCCCATCGTCTTGAGGCCGTGCCAGCGCTTGTGGCCTGCCGTCTCATAGGTTTCGTCGAAGGCGTAGAATTCGAGCTCGGAGGCGAAGAACGCCTTCATGTCGCGTTCGGCCAGCCGCTTCAGCTGCGCCTTCAGGATCGAGCGCGGCGCGTGCGCCAGTTCCTCGCCGTGATGGTCGCAGACATCCGCCAGCATCAGCGCCGTGCCGTCGAGCCAGGGGATGCGGCGCAGCGTGTCGATGTCGGGCTTCAGCACGAAATCGCCATAGCCCTGTTCCCAGCTCGCCGCCTTGTAGCCGGGCACCGGCTCCATATCGATGTCGACCGTCAGCAGGTAGTTGCAGGCATGCGTTTCCTTGATGGCGCTGTCGAGGAAGAAGCGGCCGGTGAAGCGCTTGCCGACGAGGCGGCCCTGCATGTCGGGGAAGGCGACGATCACGGTGTCGATCGAGCCGTCGGCGATCGCCGCTTCGAGCTCATTCAGCGTCAGGTTTCCGGGCATGGCAGTTCCTTGTTCGATCCGTCGAGCGCTTCTCCGCGAAAATGGCGGGAGGACCCGGCCATCCTCCGGTGCCGCGAGCGGCTGGGAGAAGAGGTGAGCTTCATTTGTGCGGCGAGACCGCCGGCTGGCGGCCTGCCGGGCAGGGGGGCGGGCGGCCGGAGCCGCCCGCTTTCGAAGGCTAGCGCTGGCCGACCGCCTTTTCGGCCGCCGCGATCTCGGCCTGCCGCTTGGCGATGACGTCGCCGATCGGCGGGCCCTGGAAGCGGCGGCTCTCGAAGGCGAGCCAGATGATGCCGGTCAGAACCAGGAATCCGATCGTGATGTAGAGCGCCCATTCGTTCGGCGGCTGCACGCCGATGACGAAGATCAGCACCATCGAAATGACGGAGAGGATGCTGAACAGCGTGAACAGGCCGCGGCCCATGTTCCACGGGCCCATCGCCGGCCATTTCGAGGTGCCGTAGGTGAAGAGGCCCAGCACGATCGGGATGATGAACGAGAAGAACAGGAAGATGACGGTGCAGGAGACGACGATCGAATAGACCGGGGTGTCGCCGATCGAGACGATCGAGGAGCCCCAGACGAACAGCACCGCCAGCGTCGCGCCCGTCCAGATCGCCGCCACCGGGGTGCGGTATCGGGGGCTGACCTTCGACAGCGCCCGGGAGGCCGGCAGGCCGCCATCGCGCGAGAAGGCGAAGATCATGCGCGACACCGAGGTGACGGTCGCCAGGCCGCAGAGGAACTGCGAAATGAAGATCGCCACATAGAGGATCGTCTTCACCACCGGGTTCACCTGGGCGTCCATCGCCCAGAAGAAGACGTTCCAGCCCTGCTTGGCGGCGTCGTCCATGTTCGGGATCATCAGCACGAAGGAGCAGAGCATGATGTAGCCGAACACCGCCGACCAGACGACCGACATGACCATGCCGCGCGGCACCGAATGGGCCGCTTTGACGGTCTCCTCGGAGGTATGGGCCGAGGCGTCGTAGCCGGTGATCGTATAGATCGGCAGCAGCAGGCCGAGCAGGAACACCCACCATTCGGAGACGGCCGGCCAGACCGGGGCGCCGGTCAGCGTGCCGTCGGCGGCGACCGTCGCCTGGCCGGAATAGTTGGCGAAGGTGAACAGCCGGCCGAAATCATACCCCGGCGCCGCGATGAGGCAGACGATCGCCAGCACCACGGCGGTTACGAAGATCAGGTAGCCGGAGAAGTCGGTGAGCTTGGCGGTGAGGCCGATGCCCATGTGGTTGATCAGCGCCTGCGCGCCGGTCAGGATGGCCAGGAAGATCACCCGCGACGCGGTGGTGTCTTCCCAGCCGAAAGTCGGGCCGAAGGCGCCGACGAAGAAGTAGTAGGTGCCCACATTGATGGCGCCGAGCACGGTCACCAGGCCGAGCAGGTTGAACCAGGCCGTGACCCAGCCGGTGAAGCGGTTGCCGAGGATCGAGCCCCAATGGTAGAGGCCGCCGGCGGTAGGATAGGCCGAGCTGATCTGCGCCATGGCGAGCGCGAAGACGCCGGAGATCAGGCAGCCGATCGGCCAGCCGATGCCGATGCCGGCGCCGCCCGCGCCCGACGTTGCCTGGGCGAGCGAGTTGATGCCGCCCGACAGAATGCAGATGATCGAGAACGAGATCGCGAAGTTCGAGAAGCGGCTCATCCGCCGCTCGAGCTCCTGGGCGTAGCCCATGGAGTGGAGGACGTGGATGTCCGCCTTCTGGTCGCTTTCGGTATACCCCTCGATATGGCTCATCAAAGTGCTCCCGTCACTGTTGTCGTCCGGCCGCAGCCCTGCCGCGGTGGATCGATGAAGTTCCCCTCTGTTCCGTGCCGCGCGGTGTTGGGCCGCTCGGATAGTGTCGGGCTTCCGGTCTCCGCCGTTCGGCCCATCCTGCACTTGTCCCGCCGCTCTCTGTGGCGACGTTGTCTCCCTCAGTCCATCTGTCCGGCTACGGCCGGAACTCCGATTGCCCCGGCGCTCTCGATCAGGGCTGCCGCGAGGCGATCGACCCAGCCGGCGACGTCGCTCGGCGTGCGGACGAGATCGTTGCGGACCTCGATCATCACATGTGGCAGGCCGCGGTCGAAGCCGTGCCGGCGGATCGTGTAGTCGACATTGTCCCGGGCCGAATATGGCTCGTCGTCGCCGACGACGAGGGCGGGATCGCGCTTGAGCGCCGCCAGCATCGGCTCGGCGAAGCGGCGGTCGCCGGACGAGATGATGCCGACATGCCAGGGCCGCGACACGTCGCGATAGACCGGCGTGAAGGAATGGAGCGTGACGATGACGGTGGCCTTGCCGGAAGCGATCCGCGCCTCGGCGAGCTCGTCGATCGCGGCATGGAAGGGCATCCAGATCGTGTCGACGCGCTGCTGCCGCACGGTTCCGCCCAGATGCTCATTGCCGGGGATCCGCGTCGTCTCCGAAAGCGCCGTGATCGCATCGGGCAGGCTCGGCTCGCGATTGCAGTCGATGACCAGGCGAGAATAGTTCTGCAGGATCGCCGGCCCGCCGAGTTTCTCCTGCAGGCCGAGCGTCATCGCGGCGGCGCCGGGGTCCCACGCGATGTGGCGCTGCAGCGCCTCGGCCGGCAGGCCAAGGGTACCGAGGGCACGCGGCAGCCGGTTCGATGCATGTTCGCAGAGAAAGACGAAGGGGCCGCCGGGAACGTCGCGGACGTCCACCACGGCGGGTTCGCCGGGCGCGAGCAGCGGCGCTGCCGCCACCCCTGCCGCGCCTCCAAGGCCGTTCGTCATGATCCGATCCCCCCGACCGGAGCGCAGTTCCCGCTGCGCGGCGACATTGTCCGACTCCCCGATCCCGCCGAACTGAAATATACGTTACAGGGTGGTTGGGGCGCGTCAATTCTGAAATGCGGGCGTCATCTGCCTTCCGAAGCGGCAACGGGGGACGAAGCGGCATGGAGAGCGACGGGGGCGCGTCGATCGCGGAGCGTCTGAGGCGCGACATCGGGCGGCTGACGCCGAATGAACGTCGGGCGGCGCACCGGCTGCTGGCCGAATATCCGATGGCCGGGCTCGATACGGCAGCGCGCTTCGGCGAGGCGGCCGGCGTCAGTGCGCCGACCGTGCTGCGGATGATCGCCAAGCTCGGCTTTGCCAGCTACGGCGCGTTCCAGGACGGGCTCAAGGCCGAGTTGGCGGCGCAGCGCGAGACGCCGCTGACCAAGGGCGGCACGCGGCGGGACGGGGACCCGCTCGACACCTTCGCGCGGGCCGCGATCGCCAATCTGCGCGCGACGGCGGAAAACGTGCCGCGTGAAGAGTTCGACGCGGCGGTGCGGCTGATCGCCGATCCCCGGCGGCCGTTGCATCTGCTTGGCGGCCGCTTCACAGACGCGATCGCCGCTTATATGGCGGCGCATCTGCGCGTGCTGCGCCCGCAGGTGCAGCACATCGAGGGCCAGCCGGCGGCGTGGTTCGACCGGCTGCTCGACATCGGCAAGCAGGACGTGATCGTCCTGTTCGACATAAGGCGCTATTCCGACGATCTGATCGGCTTCGCCGAGCGGGCGGCGGGGCGTGGCGCCCGTATCATCCTGATCACCGACCAGTGGCTGTCGCCCATCTCCAAGGTCGCCCGCCACGTCCTGCCGGCGCATGTGCCGGCGCCGTCCGTGTGGGATTCGAGCGCCGGCCTGCTCCTGCTCGCCGAGGCGCTGAC
>JAFKJZ010000628.1 GCA_017305815.1 Hyphomicrobiales bacterium | reverse complement strand
TATTTCGACAAGCTGCTCGGCCTCTGGACGGCGGAAGTCGACAGCGTGCGGCGCGTCGAGCTGGTGGTGCGCGGCGCTGTCCGTGCCCGTGCTCCGGCCAAGGTCGACAAACCGGTCGCGACGACCGCTGCGGCTCCGGCCGCGCCGACGCCGACCTTCATTCCCGCGGCCAGCGCCGCGCCCGTCCTCGCGCCGGCCAGCCCCGCCCGCGCCGAGGCCGATGGCGCCGGCTCGCCGGTCGACCCGCGCTTCACCTTCGAGACCTTCTGCGAGGGCGGTGCCAACCGCGTCGCCTATGCGGCGGCCCGCGCCGTCGCCGAGACGCCGGCCGGCCGGCCGACGCCCTATAACCCGCTCTATCTCCATGCCGGCGTCGGCCGCGGCAAGACGCATCTGCTGCATGCGATCGCCCAGGCGGCGCGCCGCGCCGATCCGAGCCGCAAGGTGGTCTACCTGACCGCCGAGCACTTCATGTTCCGCTTCGTCGCGGCGCTGAAGAACCAGTCGGCGATCGCCTTCAAGGAAAACCTTCGCGAGATCGACCTGCTCCTGATCGACGACCTGCAGTTCCTGCAGGGCAAGTCCGTGCAGCAGGAATTCTGCCACATGCTGAACGCGCTGATCGACGGCGCGCGCCAGGTGGTGGTGGCGGCCGACCGGCCGGCCGCCGAGCTCGAGACGCTCGACGAGCGCGTCCGTTCGCGCCTGCGCGGCGGCGTCGCCTTCGAGATCGGCTCGCCGGACCTGGATCTTCGTCGCGATATACTGAAGTCACGCTATGTGATTGCGCAGTCGCAGAACCCGGGCGTCGACGTTCCCGAGACCGTCATCGAATATGTCGCCCAGTCCGTGGTCTCGAACGGTCGCGACCTCGAAGGCGCGCTGAACCGCCTCGTGGCGCAGTGGCAGTTCACCAACCAGCCGGTGACGATGAGCTCGGCCGAGATCACGCTGCGCGATCTGGTCGGCGCTTCCGAGCCCCGCCGGGTCAAGATCGAGGACATCCAGAAGATCGTCTCGCGCCACTACAACGTCTCGAAGGCCGACCTTCTGTCGAGCCGGCGCACCCGCACCATCGTGCGCCCGCGCCAGATCGCCATGTATCTGTCGAAGACGCTGACGCCGCGCTCGCTGCCCGAGATCGGTCGCCGGTTCGGCGGTCGCGACCACACCACGGTGCTGCACGCCGTCCGCAAGGTCGAGGAGATGATGCAGGGCGACCAGCACCTGGCGGAAGAGATCGAATTGCTGAAGCGCATGATCGACGAATAGTCGAGACGGCGGGCCGGGCGGATCCATTCCGCCGGCCCGTTTCCGTCCCGGCTTTCGCCGCGCCTCGTCCATTCGCCGTGGAGGCCTTGCGTTCCGGTCTGGAACAAGCCAATTTCCACGGTCCGTACCGGACGCATGTCCGGCCTCTGTCGGTGCCGCCGCGCCATCCGCGCGGCTTTTCTGTCAAGGTTCCTGCGTTCCATGAGAGCGACCCTCGAGCGATCCAATCTCCTCAAGTCCCTCAACCACGTCCATCGCGTGGTCGAACGGCGGAACACGATCCCGATCCTCTCCAACGTCCTGCTGCGGGCCTCCGGTTCGGAACTGACGCTGAAGGCGACGGATCTCGACCTCGAGATCCTCGAGACCATCGCCGCCGACGTCGGTCGCCCCGGCGCGACCACCGTGCCGGCGCACATGCTCTACGACATCGTCCGCAAGCTGCCGGACGGTTCCGAGGTGGCGCTGGAGACCTCGGCCGACGGCCAGACGCTGACGGTCCGCTCGGGCCGCTCGAACTTCTCGCTGCAGATGCTGCC
>JAFKJZ010000627.1 GCA_017305815.1 Hyphomicrobiales bacterium | reverse complement strand
TCAACATGTGGAACGAGATCCGGGGAACGCCGGTGCTGGACAAAGGCGAGCCGGTCGAGCCGATCGCCCTGGTGCGGCTGGTGGCGCTTGCCCGCATCCTGATGCCGGAGAGCGTCGTCCGCCTGTCGGCGGGGCGGGATTCGATGAGCGACGAGACGCAGTCGCTCTGCTTCCTGGCGGGCGCCAACTCGATCTTCACCGGCGACGTGCTGCTCACCACGGCCAATCCGCAGCGCGACCGCGATGCGGCCCTGCTGGCGAAGCTCGGCATGCGCCCGGCGGCCGTCGCCGCGAGGGCGCGGTGACGCCGCGGCGGATCGTCGTCACCGGCACCGATACCGGCATCGGAAAGACGGTATTCTCGGCCGGTCTCGTCGATCGGCTGGGCGCCGACTACTGGAAGCCGGTGCAGGCGGGGCTCGACGGCGAGACGGACAGCGAGACGGTGGCGCGGCTCGCCGGGATCGGCGGCGGGCGCGTGCATGCGGAGGCATACCGCCTGAAGATGCCCGTCTCGCCGCATCGCGCCGCCGCCAGCGCGGGCGTCGCGATCGACGTCGCCGGGCTGGCGCCGCCGCCGACGCTTCGGCCGCTCGTCATCGAGGGGGCGGGCGGCGTGCTGGTGCCGCTGACGCCGACGGCGAGCTTCGCCGACGTTTTGGCGCGCTGGGGCTTTCCCGTCGTGCTGTGCGCGCGGACCTCGCTCGGCACGATCAACCACACGCTGCTGTCGCTGGAGGCGCTCCGCCATCGCGCCGTTCCGCTCTTCGGAGTCGCGTTCGTCGGAGAGGCCGAGCCGGAGACGGCGCAGGCGATCGCCGGGATCGGTCGCGTGCGCATTCTCGGCCGGCTGGCGTGGCTTCCGCAGCTGACGGCCGCGTCGCTGCGCCAATCGTTCCGTCAGGGCTTTGGCGCGCGCTTCGACGTCGGGCCGGGCGGGGAGGGGTGTGATGTTTAGGCAACGGTAGCTGCCGATGCGTCCGTGCATGGCTGCGTTGCAGGCCGCCATCACATACGCGCCGCATTCCCTCTGGTAGGAGGCGGACCAAGGCCCGCGCGTTGCGCCAGGCCATTCCCATCCACTTCCAAGGTTTTCCGTCCGTGTCTTCAGCTCTTTCGCGTCGGTCGTTCCTGACCGGCATGTCCCTTGTCGGCGTTTCGGCGCTTGCCGCCTGCGCGCAAGTGCCGAAGGAGGTCGGCGTGGAGACGAGCCTCGCGCCGATGGCGCCGGGCCTGTCGCCCGCCCCGGCGACGGCCGAGCCGGCAGCCGCGACCGCAGCCGCCGAACCGGTCTCCGGCGGCAGCGACTATGCGCGGATGTACGCAGCCGTGACCGATGGCGATTTCAAGCTGCCGGCGATCCGCCACGACGCCGTCGATCCGAAATATCTGCGCCAGCTTGTCGATGATCCGACCGGCGAGGCGCCCGGCACGCTGGTCGTCAACACCAAGGACAAGCATCTCTATCTGGTGCTTAGGGATGGCAAGGCGATGCGCTATGGCGTCGGCCTCGGCCGTCAGGGCTATTCCTGGAAGGGCCGCGCCATCGTGCAGTGGAAGCGCAAGTGGCCGACCTGGACGCCGCCCTCCGCCATGATCGGCCGCAAGCCGGAATTGGAGAAGTGGCGCACCGGCATGCCGCCCGGCCTGCAGAACCCGCTCGGCGCGCGCGCCCTCTACATCTACAAGGATGGCGTCGACACGCTCTATCGCATCCATGGCTCGCCGGAATGGCGCACGATCGGCAAGTCGGCTTCGTCCGGCTGCGTCCGGATGTTCAACCAGGACGTCATCGACCTCTACGACCGCGT
>JAFKJZ010000178.1 GCA_017305815.1 Hyphomicrobiales bacterium | reverse complement strand
CCTTCTGCAGCCAGACCTGGCTGGCGCAGCCATGCACGCGGTTGGCCTCGTTATGCGCTTCCGGCGGCAGCGGTTCGAGGGCGCGGCCGAGCTCGATCAGATAGCGATAGCGATCGTCCCAATCGTCGAGAAAGGCGAAATCGTCGAGAATCCGGTCGATGGGCGAGAGCGTGGCGGTGATGTTCATGGCATCCCGCATATAGCGTTTCGCGCAGCGGGATGAAACGGCCGGCGCCGAAAAGATTGTCAGGCCTTGCGCGGATGCGGCGCGCGCCAGTTCGGCTCCATGTCGGCCGGCGTCAGCGTGCCGCCCGTCGCGCCGACGCCAGGGAGCACCGGGGCCGGGCCGCCGAGCGTCCCGTCGATGGCGCTGTAGAGGAACTGCGCGCCATAGCGCGCCTTGGCGCCGAAGGCGGCCAGCGCGGCGCCGCCATGGCTGCAGACCTCCGGCTGGCGCTCGCACATGCCGGAGAGGTCTGCCACGGCGCCGCGGGCGGCGAGAACCGCGTCGATCGCGCTGACGCGCGGGGCCTGCACGCCGTGGCTCGGGTCGCCGGGAATCAGCAGGACCACGACCGAAAACCAGAAAGCCGCCCGGAGGATAAACATCGATCTGCCCTTCCGCCTTCCGAACCCATCGCCGCGCCACGATCGTTTCGTCGTGACGATGTCGATCCTAGGCGGCGCAACTGAAAGTGGCGTTCAGGCGGTTGGGCAAATTCTAGCGAACCGGTTCATGCGTGGGTAACCATGAAGGGCCGCGTTCCCTTGCCCCGGCGCTTGCGATACCCTCCGCCGGTTGACCGGGGGAGCGCGTTGAAAAGGCCGAGCCAAGCAGAAATCGAGGCCATGTCGTCGAGTTGGGCCTGGCGTCTGACACGGCCGATATACCGGCTCGAGCGCGAAATCCGGCGCTGGCGGCCGAAGCGTCTGTTGGCGAAGCTCGGGCGCGCCAAACAGCGGGAGAGCGCCGCTTTGCCTGTCGCCGCCGCCTCGATGCCGGCCGTCGCCGCATCGGCGCCGCCGCCTGCCGCCCAGCATGACGGGCCTGACGATTTCGTGCTCTATCGCATCCTCGGCAACGATCTCTTCCCCCGCCACCGCAAGGGGCAGACGCGTACGAATCTCGCGCTGATCCTTGCCCACGAGCCGGAGCTCGAAGACTGTCGGAAGCGCTGGATCGTCAACCGGATCATCGATCCGGCCGAGGAAGCGCTGATCATCGACCTGCTCGAGCGCAGCGGCCAGGCCTATACGCGCATTCCCTTCGATATCGGGGAATATGCCGGCATAGGCTGGGCGGAAGACGGCTTCGCGGAGCCGGGCTTTTTCCTGAGCAAGTCCTACGAGGCGTTGGGCCCGGAGGCGCGGGCGCGTGCCGAGGTGCATGCGCGGCGGCTGAAGAACATTTATGTCATGAACAACAATGGCGGCCGCAACCTCGCGCTTCGCGAGGGGCGCGGCCTGGCCAGATGGGTGCTTCCCTGGGACGGCAACTGCTTCCTGACCGAGAGCGGCTGGCGCGAGATCCGCCGCGCCGTCCTGGAGCAGCCCGATCTCAAATATTTCGTCGTGCCGATGCTGCGGGTTTCCAGCAACGAGCTCCTGCTGCGGGGGCAGATGGAACGGCCGGCCGAGGACGAGCCGCAGCTGATCTTCCGGAACGACGCGGTCGAGGTGTTCGACGAGGCGCGCCCCTATGGCACCCGGCCCAAGGTGGACCTGCTCATGCGCCTTGGCGTCCCGGGCCCCTGGGATCGCTGGCTCGCCGATACGTGGGAGGCGCCGATGGCGCCGCGCTCGGCGGAAGCGGGGAGATTCGCCCTTGCCGGATGGGTTGGGCGGCTCGAATCCGGCAAGCCGCACCTGGAGCGGAGCGGGCAGGGGACCGTGCGCGCCCTCGCGCGGGCCGATGCCATCGTAGCAGCGCTGGATTGGCTCGACCGGCAGGTCATGGCGAGCCGGGTCCAACCCGAGCGCCTCTGCCTCTACGACGAGGCAAAGATCGGCGAATTGGCGTCGGAAGCGTCCGCCACGCTGCGCTCGGCGCTGAAGGCGGATGCCGACGCTGCCCTGTCGCGCGGCCCCGGTTCCGTCGCCGACAAGCCGGCGCCCGCGCCGGGCGCAGGCGCCCGCGACTATTTCAGCCTGGCGCGCTATTGGTGGCCGGATCCCGCCTCGCCGGACGGCCTGCCCTATGTGAACCGGGATGGCGACGACGTCTTTCGCTCCGGCCTGCCGGGCTTCGCGCCCGAGCGCTTCGACCGGATGCGGGTCCAGCAGCTTTTCGATGATTCGATCGTGCTGGCCCTCGGCTGGGCGGCGCTCGGCGACGGGCGATATCTCGATCACGCCGCCGGCCTGGTCCGGACCTGGTTCATAGATCCACGCACGCGCATGACGCCGCATCTGCGCTTCGCGCAGTTCGTGCACGGCCATGACAGCCATGACAGCACCGGCTACGGCATCCTCGATTTCAGCGGCCTGCCCCGGCTTCTCGATGCCGTGCGACTGATGGAGCGGGGCGGGGCGCTCTCTCCCGGAGACGGCCTCGCCTTCCGCCACTGGCTCCGCTCCTATGCTGACTGGCTGCTGGATAGTCCGCAGGGCCGCCATGCCAGCCGCCGGCTCAACAATCATGGCACGTTCTACGATCTCCAGATTGCAGCGATCGCCATCTTCCTCGGCGATATCGATGCCCTGAATGCCGCGCTCCGGCGTGTGCGGGAGCGACTGCCGCATCAGTTCGCGCCGGACGGGTCGCAGCCGCGTGAACTCGCCCGGTCGCGCCCCCGCCACTACAGCTATCTCAATCTCGTCGGCTGGATTGCGATCGCACGGCTGGCGGAGAGCGTCGGCGACGATCTTTGGAACTACGAGGCCGCGGACGGCCGCTCGCTCCGGAAGGCGCTCCGCTGGCTGATCGACCGGTGCGACGCGCGGGACTGGCCGAAGGGCCTCCCCGTCGAGGCCGAGCGACTGGCGGTCGAGCCGCTGCGCGCGGCCTACAGCGCCAAGTACGAGCCGGAGCAGGCGGGCCCCGCGCCGCAGCCGCCTTTCAGCCTGGATCCCATGCTCGGAATGGCGCCGTTCTGGCCGCTGCAGCGCTAGATCTCTGCCTGCCGGCCAGCTCCGTCCGGGTGGCAGGGATCCCTGCTAAGGCCGGCGGATCGCGTCGTCCGGCGCTTATCCTTAGGGTTCCCTTAAGCGGGGTCTGCCATGATCCCGACATTGCCGGGATGGCCCTTGTCGGGCCCTGCGCCGGCGGGCCGGAAGGCCGGAACGAGCGTCATTGGTGTGTTGTGTATGACGGTTTCATTCGAGCCCTTGCGGCGAATCATCGACGGGTTGGTCCATAGCTCGGTCGCTGACGAGCCGCTGCTCGCCGCGCGCCATCGCGCGTTCATCGCGGCGCATCTGGCCGTCGGCCTCGGCGTCCTTATGCTGTTCCCGATCTGGCTGGCGCTCGCCGGCCGTCCGCCCTTCGCCTCGGCGGTCGCCTTCGGCTGGCTCGCCGCGCCGCTGCCGATCGCCGGCTTCCTGTCGCGCACGGGCCGCTATGGCGAGGCTCATCTTCTTTCCGCCGTGGCGCTGGCCGGGCTCGTCGTCTGGGCCGGCATGCTGACCGGCGGCCTCGGCTCGCCGGCGCTCGTGCTGCTGGCGATCGTGCCGGCCGAGGCGGCCCTTTCCGGTTCGCGCCGGATCACGCTGGCGTCGATCGCGATTTCCGTCTGCGCGCTTGCCGGGCTGGCGCTCGTGGCGCTGGCCGGCCTGCTCCCCGCGCCGATGGCCGGGCCCGTCTCCTTCGCGCCGATCCTGGTCGCGGCCGCGATCCTCTATGGCGCCGGCCTGGCGCTGCGCATCGAGCTGGTCCAGCGCGTCGCCGAGGGCGCCGCCCGCGACGGCGAGGCGCGCTATCGCATCCTCGCCGACAACACGGCCGAGCTCATCACCCGCCACAATGGCTCCGGCGCCGTCGAGTTCGCCTCGCCTGCCGCGCGCGCCATGCTCGGCTGCTCGCCGGCCGAGCTGATCGGCCACGGCCTGTTCGATCGCGTCCACGTCGCCGACCGGCCGAACTATCTGCATGCGCTGTCCGAGGTCGATCGCACCGGCGAGCCGCGACAGGTCGAGTTCCGCCTGCGCCGGACCGCCGGCGACGATGCCGCCGGCTTCGTCTGGGCCGAGATGCGCTGCCGTCCGGCGCTCGATGCGGCGCAGGGCACGCGCTCGGTGGTCGCCGTCCTGCGCGACGTCACCGCCAGCCGCAGCCAGCGCGACGCCTTCGCCGAGGCGCAGTCCTCCGCCGACCAGGCCAACCAGTCCAAGGTGCAGTTCCTCGCCCATATGAGCCATGAGCTGCGCACGCCGCTCAACGCCATCATCGGCTTCTCGGAGATCCTGCAGCGCGAACTGTTCGGCAAGTTCGAAATGGCGCGTCACCGCGACTATATCCGGTTGATCCATTCCACCGGCGAGCACCTGCTGCAGGTGGTGAACAGCGTGCTGGACATGTCGAAGATCGAGGCGGGCAAGTTCGATGTCGTGGCGGCGCCGTTCCCGGTCGTGCCGGTGATCGACGGCGCGCTCGACATGATGGCGCAGCAGATCGCCGGTCGCGGCGTCAAGCTCGTTCGTCGCATCGATCGCGACCTGCCCGAGATCGTCGCCGACCGGCGCGCCTGTCGGCAGATCCTGCTCAACCTGCTTTCCAACGCCGCGAAGTTCACCGAAGCTGGCGGCACGGTCACGGTTTCCGCCACGCTGGAGCAGGGTGAACTCGTGATCGAGGTGCGCGATACAGGGATTGGCATCGCCGCCAACGACCTGCCGCGCATCGGTACGCCCTTCGTCCAGGCCGACGCCTGTGCTGAGCGTCGCGGCGAGGGCACCGGGCTCGGCGTTTCCGTCGTCAAGGGCCTGGTGGCGCTGCAGGGCGGCACCTTCGCGCTAGAGAGCGAAACGGGTCGCGGCACGCGCGCCATCGTGCGCCTTCCCATCCGCCCCGCGCGCCATGCGGCGGCCCCCTTCATCCGCCCGGCTGGGACGGTCTTTGAGGAGAGGGAGCGTCGGCGTGCGTGAGCGGGAGGCTCCAGCAAGGCGGAAACGCCCGTCGAACCGGTCGCGCCGTCCGGCTCCGGAGAGCGAGAGCCTGATCGGCCGGCTGGCGGACAAGATCATCGAGAACCCCGGCCGGGCCGGCGGCTTCGCGCTGATCGCCATCGCCGTGACCTCGATTGTCTCCAACGCCGCTTTCCTGCAGACCAGGCATCATCCCGACCCGCTCTTCGTGACCCGCAGCGTCGCCGAAAGCCCGGCTCCTGCAGCAGCCGCTGCGTCGGCTCCGGCGGCGACCGCGCCGCCCGTTGGCGAGACGGTCTCCATGCCGCTGCCGAAGAGCCGTGTCGCCGCCACGCAGGCGTCACAACCGGCGCCGCCGCCTGCGCCGGCAAAGGCCCCGGCGACGGCTGCATCCACCGCACAGCAGCAGCCGGCCGCCACAGCTGCGCAGGGCCATGCCTCTCTAGTCGGCAATCTCGTCGCCGACACGCAGCGCGCGCTCCTCGATGTCGGCTTCTATGATGGCTCCGTCGATGGCGTTCTGGGACCGCAGACCAAGGCGGCGATTTCGGCCTTCGAGAAGCGGATCGGCCTGATCCCGACGGGGCAGCCGAGCCCGCGCCTGCTCAGCGAGATGCGCAGGGGGCGGCCGCGCGCCGCCGAGATTGCCGATCCGGTCTCCACCGGTTCGATCGCGGATCCCGCCGGCCGCGCCCGCATGAGGCGCGTCCAGCAGGCGCTGAACCAGATCGGCTATGGTCCGATCGAGACCGATGGCCGCGGCGGCGGCAAGACCGCCAGCGCCATCCGCCGTTTCGAACGCGATAACGGCCTGCCCATGACCGGCGCGGCTGGTGACGCCGTCATCGCCAAGCTGGTGCTGATCGGCGCGATGGACACGCTTTGAGAGCGTCGATCCCCCCATGCGCGTAACATCCGGCTTTTGGGTCGCGGCCTATATCCGCCGTGTCTTCGCCGAGGGCGCATTCGCCGCCGTCGTCCGGCGTGGCGCCGAGGAGGCAGGCGCCATCTTCGTCGCGATCGACTGGCTGGACGGAACGGTCGACCTCTATGGCCCGGCGCCACAGACGGTTTTCGATGACAGCAGGCCTACCGACCGGCTCTTCACCCGCATCGGCGAACGGATCGACCGGCTCGAACTGCAGCAGCGGATTGCCTCGGAAACCCGCTTCGACCCGGATATCTGGCTGGTCGAGCCCGAGGACCGCCAGGGGCGGTCCTTCCTCGATATTGCGGCGGGCTGATCGGCCTCAGGCGAATTTCTCGGTCCGGAGAGCCGGTTCGCCAAGGATCGGCTGATCGAGGGCGGCCGGACGCGTATCCCTGCGTGGCGCATCGGCGAAATGCGGCTGATGCGCGGCTTCGGGCTCGGCGTCGCCGCGCCATTCGCCGACCAGCCGGAGCGCGCCGGGCTGTGCGATGCCGGCGAGCAGTTCCGAGAGCCGGAAGAAGGCCTCGACCGCCTCGCGCATCAGCGGATTGGCGAACAGCATCACCTGCTGCGCCTCGCTGTCCGAAAGTCCGATCGCCTTCAGCAGCACGATCAGGGCCTCGCCGGAACGATCGTCCAGCAGGGCCGTCACCTGTTCGACGTCGAGGCGGAGCCCCTCGGCCAGCGCCGCGATCAACTGCTCGCGCTGGTGCTGGCGCGCCAGCATCGGCAGGCGGGCCCGGCTCAGTGCGGCGCGGAAGGCCTGGTCGATCTGGATCGAGGAAAACTTCGGCTTCGACAGCGGCGCGGGCGGCAGCGAACCGATCCGCGCCAGCCGGCCCTCGCGGTCGAGGCGGAGGAAGGCGGCGACGGGATCGTCGGATGCGGCCGGTTCGACAATCGGGGGCGCTTCGTCCGTGACCGGGAGCGCGGCTTCCGGCATCGTGGCGGCCGGCGCTTCGGCCGGCACGGCCGGCAGCGCAACTTCGGCGGGAGGCGGCGTGGCCTCGGAGGTGGCCGCGACCGGGGCGGCGGCCGTCGCTTCCGGCGTCGGCGCGACGGCTGCCGGGCGGGGTTGCGGCTCGAAAGGTTTGCGCGCGGAGGCCGGGGCGGGCGGCGCGTCGCTGGCGAGCGCGCTCATCTCGGCGCTCAGGCTGGCGGTGAGGACGCGCGCCGCGACCAACGCCGAAAGGGGGGCTGAGATCTCAGGCGCGGCGAGGTGATTCGCCGGCTCGGGAGCCGATTCCGTCGGCTCCGGGGCTGCGACCGTCGCTTCGGCGACGAGTTCCGGCAGGATTTCTGGCGGATCTGAGATCTCGGACTCGGACGTCGTGACCGGCCCTGTCTCCGCGACTGTCGGCGCGCCGGCAGCGGCGGCCGGCAACTCCGGCATCGGGCTGGTTTCGGCCGGCAGCAGGGCGATCGTTTCGGCGTCGCCGGTCATCCGCAGCGCAGCTGCGATCGCCGGCGCGAGGCCCTCGCGCGAGGCCATCATCCGCCAGTGCGCCGGGCCGGTAGCGGCCATGATGGCGAGGAGATCGAATGGGTTTAGCGCCGGCGCATGGCGCAGGATCGGCGAGGCGATCTCGACCAAGTCCTTGCCGAGCATGCGCAAAATCGATCCGGGCGTATCCGGGTGGCGCGCCAGCCGCTCGGCGACGAAGGCGCGGTCGGCAACCGAAACCTTGGCGAGGAAATGCGCCGCCAGTTCCTCGAAGCGGCGAATGCCGGCCTGGTCGTGCGTCTTGTCGAGCACGAACAGCTCGGTGGTTGCGCGAAGCAGCGCGGCGTCGCGACTTTGCTGACTCGACACGGCCATGGCCATGAGACCATCCGAAAAATGCGAGGGTTGCATGATGACGCGTTACCTGAAGAGCAGTCGACGCGATCGCAATCCTCGTTGGTAGCCCCGATCGCCAAGCCCGAATCCATCATGCCGGAAAGTTGTTAGCGATCCGTTAACCTTGCCGGTTGGTAAATGGTGCTATTGTTGATGCGAGCGTCCGCCAGGCTATCGGGGCGTCGATGCAGCCGGACGGACCTCCAAGGAGGTCACATGGGCACCATCCTGAGCTATTCGGGCGACCGGCGCAGACGGGTCCGCTCCGGCCTGCCGAAGCAGGGGACATGCGAGATCATCATCTTCTCGGGCGTGCGGATCGATCGCCAGCGCCCGGAGCGGCCGCAGCCGGCGCAACCCGTGGCTGCGCCGCAGCCGAAGCCCGGTCGGGGCGGTTAGGGCAGCGCCGAGTCGAGCCGAGCGGGTCCGGGCTCACTGCTTCTCGTCGCCGGGATCGGCGGCGGGCGGCGCATCGGCCGAGGGCAGTTCCGCCGAGCAACTGGCGGCGCCGAGCAGCGCCTCGGCGCGGCCGACCAGCGTCGGATCGGCGACGAAGCTGCGGATCAGCGCGAAGCCCCGCGTGATCGGAACCTCGATGACGATCGACTGGTCGAGGGCGGCGATCGGGTTCTCGCGCAATTGCGCCATCTGCACCGGCGTCGCGATCACCAGGTCGATGTCGGCGCGCTCGGCCGAGCGGTCGTTCAGGCTGTAGACATTGCTGCCGCGCCGGTTGAACACCGCGATCGACCAGAAATCCTCCGGCATCGCCGTCTTGATGCGGACCGGCCCGTCCTCCAGCGAGAAGCGGCAGGCGGCATAGGCCATCTGCGGGTCGAGATAGGGCAGCGGCTCGGTGCCCGGCTCCGACATCGGCAGAAGATGGAAGGCGCCGTCCGGCCCGAACCGGCCGAGCGACGTCCAGGCGTCGCGATTGGCGAAATCCGGCAGGAGCAGGATGACGGCGATGTGGATGATGCCGCCGAGCAGCAGCCCGCCGAGGACATAGAGCAGCGTGCGGATCCAGTTCCGCCGGGCGAAGCGCGTCATGGGCAGCCCGCCTTGGCGATCTCGGGCATGACGACGGCGCCGACGCGCGCGCCGCCGGCGAGCGGCGTGTCGTAGAGGCGCAGGATCAGCCGGATCCCCTCCGTCGTCGTCACCGGCAGCCAGTTGCCGGGCTGCGCCGCGCGCGACACGGAGATGGTGAAGCTGCCGTCCTCGTGCCGCAGCGCCTCGCGCGAATGGAAGGCGGTGCGGCGGGCGGGATTGTCCATCAGGTGGCCGTCGGCATCATAGACGGTGAGCGTCCAGAGCCGCGCCGGCGGCGTCTGGCCGGTGATGCGATAGGTGCAGCCGCCGGTAAGCCGCGTCCCGGCGCCATCGGCATCGGCCGAGAAGGCGAGGCCCTCGCCGGCGCCGAGCGGCACCTCGCCGGTGCGCGCCAGCATGGCGGCGGTATAGGGATCGGCGTCGGCGCTGCCGGTGTCGGGCCACGCCGTCCACGCCCCGCGCGTCACCGCGCCAAACAGCCTCTCGCGGTCGAGCACGAGCGCGGCCGAGCCGAACCCGACGATCACGGCGATGGCGATGGCGATGGCGAGGTTGATCAGAAGTCGCAAGCACGGGCCTCAGGTCGGAGCGCCGCGAAGATAGCGCGGGCGGACGGCCGGCGATAGCAGGGTTGATGCGTTCCGCCGCGCCCGCGTGCCGCCCCGCGCCCTTCCGCCGCAACAAACGGGTTGCCGGCCGCGCCGAAGGCGGGCAGAGCAGGCGGGGCACGAAGGAATCCAGCGAGGCGATGATGACGACGGCGATCCGCCAGACGATGACGCGCGGCGACTGGGCGCTGCTGGCCACCCTCTCGGCGCTCTGGGGTGGCTCGTTCTTCTTCAATTCGGTCGCGGGCCACGCGCTGCCGCCCTTCACGGTCGTGTCGCTGCGCGTCGGCATCGCGGCGCTGATCCTGATCGCGCTGATCCGGATGACGGGGAGGGCGCTTCCGGCCGGCTGGCGGGTCTGGCGCGTGCTGTTCGGCATGGGGCTGATCAACAACGTCATCCCGTTCTCGCTGATCGTCTGGGGCCAGACACAGGTGCCGAGCGGCCTCGCCGCGGTGCTGAACGCCACCACGCCGTTCTGGACCGCGCTGGTGGTCAACTTCCTCACCCGCGACGAGAAGCTGACGGCCGCAAAGCTCGCCGGCATCGCGATCGGCGTTGCCGGCGTCGCGGTGCTGATCGGCCCGCAGGTCTTCTGGAATTTCGGGTCGCACGGGCTCGGCGAGTTCGCGATCCTGCTGGCGACCCTCAGTTACGGCTTTTCCGGCGCGCTCGGCCGTCATCTGCCGCGCCTCGGCGTCGCGCCGATGACGGCGGCGACGGGCCAGATGATCGCCGCGACGACGATGATGGTGCCGCTGGCGCTCCTGTTCGACCGTCCCTGGCAGCTCGCCATGCCCGGCTGGCCGGTCTGGGGCGCGATTCTTGGGCTCGCGGCGCTCTCGACCGCGCTCGGCTATCTCATCTTCTTCCGCCTGCTGGCCCGCGCCGGCGCCACCAACACCTCGCTGGTGACGCTGCTGGTCCCGGTCTCGGCGATCCTGCTCGGCACGCTGGTGCTGGGCGAGACGCTGGAGCCAAAACATCTTGCCGGCATGGCGCTGATCGGTGTGGGGCTGCTGGCATTCGATGGCCGGGCTTGGCGGCGGGTTAGGGGAAAGCGGGTGGTGGAGGCGGGGTGAAATTCTGTTTGGTTGATAACCTACGAGTTGCTAGCATGGAAATGCTCGGTATGGTTGTTGAAGACTCAAGGGCCAGGAAAATCAAGCGTGAAAGTTCAGTTCTTGGAGGCAACAGATGTGGAACGCTCCCTTGAAGCGCTCCTTGCTGAGTACGATGAGGTTTATTGGGCGGTCGCTTGGGGCACTGCCAACTCACTTTCGGGCAGTTTGCTATCGCATTCGGGCAAGTTCAGAGCGGTTACTTTCGGACTCTCGTTTGCTCAAACGGACCCCGACCTGATCGATCTGTTTGTGGGCGTCCCCGGTTGCTACGTCGTGAGCGAGTTTCCCGGAGGCACATTTCATCCCAAAGTTTACGCATTCCGTTCCGGCGAGCGCGCAGCAGCGATCATCGGGAGCGCCAACTTTACACGTGGCGGCATGGGCAATAACCATGAAGCTTCGATCTTGATAGCAGGCACGATCAACGATCAGGTTCTCGCGGACGCTCTGGCTTATGCGGCTCGAAGTGCGGAGCTCGGAAACAGTGTCACAGAGGGTCTCGCTCTGCGATACCGCCTGAGTTACGAGCTCGCCGCCCGAAAGC
>JAFKJZ010000177.1 GCA_017305815.1 Hyphomicrobiales bacterium | reverse complement strand
CGCGGTCGTCGGCGTTTTCACGCTCTTCGCCGCCGCGATCGGCCTGATGCGCTTCAGCGGCAAGGCCCCGCGCGACGATCTCGGCCGCGGCTTCGTCGATACCATGTCCGAAGGCCTCGTCATCACAGACCGCGAGGGCCGCATCCTCTACGCCAACGCCGCGTATGCCGACCTGATCGGCGCCGACGAGGGCAAGGATGTCCGCGTCGTCGAGCGCGTCTTTTCGGGCGATCAGGCAGCGAGCGAGGCGATTTACCGCCTGTCGCAGTCGATCCGCGAGGGCAAGGCGGCGGTCGAGGAGGTTCGCATGTCGAGCCCGCTCGCCGGTCCCGCTTCCGGCGCGCCGCGCTGGTATCGCATCCGCGTCCGGCCGGTGAAGGCGGGCGAGGCGGATGGCCGCCTCCTGACCGCCTGGCAGGTCGCCGACGTCACTCATGACCGCGTCCAGCAGGAGACGGTCTTCCAGGACCTGCAGCACGCGATCGACTATCTCGACCATGCCCCGGCCGGCTTTTTCTCGGCCGAGCCGGATGGCCGCATCGTCTATCTGAACGCGACACTGGCCGACTGGCTCGGCATCGACCTGACCTATTTCAAGGCCGGTGCCCTGACGCTCGGCGACATCGTGCGCGGCGACGGCGCGGCGCTGCTCTCTGTCGGCCGCGAGAGCGCCGGCGAGGCGCGGACCGAGACGATCGATCTCGACCTCGTCAAGCAGAACGGCCAGAGCCTGCCGGTCCGCCTGTTGCACCGCGTTCCCTTCGCCGGCGACGGCGCGCCGGGCGCGACGCGCACCATCGTCCTCAATCGCGGTCCGGGCGAGGAAACCTCCGAGGCGCTGCGGGCCGCCGAAGTCCGCTTCACCCGCTTCTTCAACCACACGCCCTTCGCCATCGCTTCGATCGACAAGTCGGGCCGCATCGGCCGCACCAATGCGCCCTTCGCCCGCCTGTTCGGGCCGATCAAGTCGGATGGCGGCAGCCGCGCGCGGCTGATTGACCTCGTCAGCGAGAACGAGCGCCCGGCGCTGGAGGCGGCGCTGGAAGGCGCGGCCGGCGGCCGCAGCGAAATCCCGCCCGTCGACACCTCGATCCTCGGCCATGGCGAGCGCAGCGTGCGCTTCTATGTGACCGCTGTCGACGAGGACGCCAACGACCGCGAGATCGCCACCGTCTATGCGCTGGAGACGACGGAGCAGCGCGCGTTGGAGCTGCAGTTCGCGCAGAGCCAGAAGATGCAGGCGATCGGCCAGCTCGCCGGCGGCGTTGCGCATGATTTCAACAATGTCCTGACGGCGATCATCGGCTTTTCCGATCTGCTGCTGGCCAATCACCGGCCGAGCGACCCGTCCTTCCAGGACATCATGAACATCAAGCAGAACGCCAATCGCGCGGCCGGCCTCGTCCGCCAGCTTCTGGCTTTCTCGCGTCGCCAGACCCTGCGGCCGCAGGTACTGGCGATGGGCGATGTGCTTTCGGATCTCTCGATCCTGCTGGAGCGGCTGCTCGGCGAGAAGGTCAAGCTGCAACTCGTGCATGGCCGCGACGTCTGGCCGATCAAGGCGGACCTCAACCAGTTCGAGCAGGTCGTCATCAACCTCGCCGTCAATGCGCGCGACGCCATGCCGAAGGGCGGCACGCTGACGATCCGCACCCGCAACGTCACGCCGGAAGAGGTGGCCGAGTTCAGCTACAAGCCGTTGCCGCCGGCCGAATATGTGCTGATCGAGGTCGCCGATACCGGCACCGGCATCCCGCCCGAGGTGCAGTCGAAGATCTTCGAGCCGTTCTTCTCGACCAAGGATGTCGGCAAGGGCACCGGACTCGGCCTCTCGACCGTCTACGGCATCGTCAAGCAGACCGGCGCGCATATCTTCTTCGACAGCGAGACGGACGTCGGCACGACCTTCCGGATCTTCGTGCCGCGGCATGTTCCCGTCTTGGCGGCGAAGCCGGAGGTGGTGGCCGAGAAGGCGCCGGAGATCGCCGACCTGACCGGCAACGCCAGCATCCTGCTGGTCGAGGACGAGGAAGCGGTGCGCGCCTTCGCCGCTCGCGCGCTCGCCTCGCGAGGCTATACCGTGCATGAGGCCGCATCCGGCGTCGAGGCGCTGGAGGTGATGCGCGAGACTGGCGGCACGATCGACCTCGTCGTTTCCGACGTGGTCATGCCGGAGCTGGACGGGCCGTCGCTGCTGCGCGAATTGCGCAAGGAGCGCCCGGGGCTGAAGATCATCTTCGTCTCCGGCTATGCCGAGGACGCCTTCGCCAAGAACCTGCCGGATGGCGAGACCTTCAACTTCCTGCCAAAGCCCTTCTCGCTGAAGCAGCTGGCAACGGCCGTCAAGGAAACCCTCGGCCACTAGCTGCCCCGGCGCGAGGCGGGCGCCGCATCGGCAAAACTGCCTTTTTTCAATAGGTTGTTGCCGCGCGGCTTGGGCCGCGCGTGGGGCGGGCTGTCGCCGGCGCGCTGCCCAATGCCGCGCTTGCCAAGGCAGGGCCGGCCGCAGAGAATGGCGGGTCAGTTTCAAATTGGAATAAGATTCATGAACGATCGCGCCGCGTCCGCCGTCGAGGCTCCGAGCAGGGCCCTGCCTTTCCGGATCGATCCGGTCAGCCGGCGGGTTTCGATCGACGCCAAGGACCCGGCCTTCTTCCAGGACCCCTATCCGGTGTTCGAGGCGATCCGCGCCGTCGCGCCGGCGTTCTTCTGGGAAGAGCAGGGCGTCTGGTGCTTCCTCGGCGCCGACGACGTTAACGCGCTCTATCGTGACCGCCGTTTCGGACGCGAGATCCTGCATGTCGCGACGCGCGAGGAACTCGGCATTCCGGAAATCCCGGCGCATCTGAAGCCGTTCTACGACGTCGACGGCCTGTCGATGCTGGAGCGCGAGCCGCCGGTCCACACGCGCCTGCGCACCCTGGTCAACCGCGCCTTCGTCTCGCGCCAGATCGAGCGGCTGCGGCCGCGCATCGCGGCGCTCTGCCACGAGCTGATCGACGGCTTCGAGGCGAAGGGCGAGGTCGACCTGATCGAGGCCTATGCCACGCCGATCCCGATCACCGTGATCGCCGAGATCCTCGGTGTTCCGGTCGAGCGCGCGCCCGACCTGCTCGCCTGGTCGCACGCCATGGTGGGCATGTACCAGCTCGGCCGCACACGCGAGATGGAAGAGGCCGCCGTCGCCGCGACGATCGCCTTCTCCGCCTTCCTGCGCGCCTATGTCGAGGAGCGGCGCGGCAAGCCGGGCGACGACCTGATCAGCCAGCTGATCGCCGCCGAGGAGAAGGGCGAGAAGCTCTCCGAGGACGAGCTGATCACCACCTGCATCCTGCTGCTCAATGCCGGCCATGAGGCGACCGTGCACGCCCTCGGCAACGGCGTGCGGGCCATCCTGCGCTCGGGCGCCGATCCGAAGGCTCTGTTCGCGACGGATGAGAGCACGGCAGCGACGGTGGAGGAATGCCTGCGCTACGATCCGCCGCTGCACATGTTCATGCGCTATGCGCTGGAGGATCTCGAATTCGGCGGCATTCCGCTCAGGAAGGGCCAGCAGGTCGGCCTGCTGCTCGGCGCCGCCAATCGCGATCCGAACCGCTATCCCGCGGCCGACCGGTTCGATCCGGCGCGCGAAGCGCTGCCGCATGTCTCCTTCGGCCTCGGCATCCATTTCTGCATCGGCGCGCCGCTCGCCCGGCTGGAGATGCAGGTCGCGATGCCGATCCTGTTCGAGCGGCTGAAGGGGCTGCGCTTTGCCGCCGCGCCCAGCTATCGCGACGCCTATCACTTCCATGGCCTCGACGGGCTGCAGCTCAAGTGGGACGTTTGATGCGGAACGCTGTCGCGACGGCATTTTTCGCGGCCGGTCTGGCGTTTTCGGCCGCCATTCCCGCCGGGGCGCAGACGGTGGTCGACGGTTCGGCCGCCGACCTCAATCCGGCGCTGGTCCGGTCGATCCAGACCCTGGTGACGCGCGATTTCAAGGCCCCGGCCGAGGCGCAGTTCCGTGGCCTGCATCTTTCCAAGTCGCGCAACGGCCATGGCTATTGCGGCGAGGTCGCGATCGGTCCGACGGCTTCCTACGTGCCGTTCCACGCCATCCTCGAGCCGGGCGGAACATCGTCCCTATTGTTGCTTTCCGATCACGGTGGCTCGGTAGAGGATCGTGACGTCGCGACAAGGCTGCTTACCAATTTCGGCTGCGTGGAGTAGAACGCGACCATGATTGAAGGTCAGCCAAGCGCAACCGCCTTTCGCGTCGCCATGCGGCGCGCGGCCCATCAACTCCTCGACAAGCCGTTGATTTTCGAGGATCCGCTCGCTCTCACCATCGTTGGAGGCGATCGCGGATCGGTCCTGGCGCGCGACGAACTCTCCCGCGCCGATTCGCCGGGCGGGGAGACGATCCGCGCCTTCCTCGCGGCGCGCAGCCGCTTCTCGGAGGACCGGCTCGCCGCCGCGGTCGCGCGCGGCATCCGCCATGTCGTCGTGCTCGGCGCCGGGCTCGACACCTTCGCCTACCGCAACCCCTACGCCGACCAGGGCGTCGTCGTCTACGAGGTAGACCACCCGGCGACCCAGGCCTGGAAGCGCAGCCGCCTCGCCGCGACCGGCATCCGCGTGCCGGAGGGCGTCATCTATGTGCCGGTCGACTTCTCGGTCGATCGCCTCGACGAGAAGCTTGCCGCCGCCGGGCTCGATCCGGCCGTGCCGGTGTTCTTCTCCTGGCTCGGCGTCGCGCCCTACCTGACCGAGGCGGCGATCTTCTCGACGCTCGGGATCATCGCCGCCCGCGTCGGCGGCTCGGAGGTCGTCTTCGACTATGCCGAGATCCCGGACAAGCTCAGCCTGCTGCAGCGGCTCGCCTTCACGACGCTCGCCGGCCGCACCGCCAGCCTCGGCGAGCCCTTCGTCACCTTCTTCAAGCCCGACGATCTGGCCGCCCGTCTGACGGCGCTCGGCTTCTCCGCGATCGAGGACCGCACGGGACCGCAGCTCGGCCAGCTCTATGTCGGCGGCTCCGCCGCGCTCGACCGAGCCGCAGTTGGCCACGTCGTGGCGGCGATCAAGGCACCGGCAGAGGCCTGAGCGACAAAGGCCGGCTCAGCGGGCCGGCCAGCCGCCTTGCCGATGCGAATCCGCCGCCAGTCGGTCCGGCCCGCGGATCTCGCGCAGAAGCTTGTGTCGGATGCTGCGGGCGAAATCCTGCTTGTGGAACACCGGCTCGACGAAGGCGCCATATCCGCCGACCACCTCGCGGTCGAAATAGGCCGCGAGCTGGCCCGGGCGCGGTTCGCGGCCATCCCCGCCGTCGACGACACCTTCCAGCATGGATTTGTAGACGATCGGCAGCCCGTTGATGGTCATGCCGCGCGCGACGAGGCGATCGCGGACGATCGCGGGGGCGGGGCCACGATTGTTGACGCCGTCGCCGGCGATGTTGATGACGCGGCGGCCGCCGTCGAACGGGCTCTCGCCGAAGAGTTGCGCCGCCCGAAGCATGGCCGCGCCGATCGCGGTGCCGAGCGCCATGCGCCCCGGAATGCGGCGCTCCAGCCGGTCGGCAAAAGCGGTGGCGCTAGCCGCATCTGCGATCTCCGTCCATTCCAGGATGACGTTCTGTCGGCTTTCGCCGGCCCATTCCATCACGACAACGGCGATGCGGCGGTTGGGGCCGCGCTGGATCGCCTGGATGATCTCCGGCTCCCGGAAGGCGGCGGCGAATCCGTCCCGCTGCAGCTTGCGCTCATCGAGGTCCATCGATGTCGATACGTCGAGAGCGATCACGAGTTGGAGATCGACCGGGTTTGCCGCCTGCGCAAACCCTTCTCCCGAGCGCATAAGCACGAGACATAGAAAGGATGTCGATATAATCGATAGTTTGATTATCCGTTTGACTGAATTCGCAATCGATGGAGACCCGCAAAACATAATTCGAATCCAGCAAGAATAGATATTGATTGGATTATCTGTCTCGGCATGGGGCGTTGTTCATTCTCGACCATAGCCAGGAATTGTTGCATGATTGTTTGATTGGCTGGGGAGGGCGAGATGGAGGGCGAGGTCCGGTACGGCGCCCTGAGCTTCGATCCCTCCTTCCTGTTCGCCCGCCACGGCGCCGGTGCCGAACTGCGCTTCACCCGATCGGAGAGGGCCCTGCTGCTTGCCTTCACCCGCCATCCGAGAACGGTGCTGACCCGCAACCAGCTTCTCGACGCCATCGCCGGCAGCGGCTCCGACGCCACCGACCGCAGCATCGACTTCCTGATCAACCGCCTGCGGGCCAAGCTCGGCGATTCGGCCCGCGCGCCCGTTCTGATCGCGACCCAGTATGGCGAGGGCTATGTCTGGATCGCCGATCCGGTCCATGCCGAGCCGAGGCCCGGGGGCTCCTCGTCATCGGTCCCGTCTCGGGCCTCGAGAGGCTGGACTCATCGCGGCCTGCGCGGCGGTTCATGACTGGACCGGGTGTTGGCAACTCCGCGCGAGGCCGAGGTGCTGGCAGGGCGCGTGCGGGCCGTATTGGCGGCTTCAGCCGCTCAGACAGTTTCGCTGGTGTCTAGCGTAGTCGCCGGTGTTCGTCATCGCGTGATTCCCCTACCGCCAGCTCGCTTCCGACAGGTTCGCACTTTTTGACTATTGATCAGACTAGCGTCATCGACCTTGTCGCTTTCAATCCCGCCGACGCGGAGTTCTGGCTGATCGTCACGGATCATATGCCCTGGCGGGATCAGGATATGGAGCACCTGCTTCTGCTGCAGGAAAAGCTCAATAGCTATCCTTCGTACATCGAAGCTGGCCAGATGGCGCAGGACTACCCGACCTCGGCCGAACGCTCCATCGTGATAAAGTTAGCCAATGCCTTCCCTCTGAGCGCCGAGGCAGAACAGTTCTTCCGGTTGGCGCGAGAGAAAATCCGGGGCGCTGGCCACGAACTCAGGCTTCGTACTTTCCCGAACGGACATCCGGTGTCGCGGAGTTCGGCCCTTCGCAGGGAATGAAAGCCCCGGCGCTTGCCGCGCCAGGGCTCTTCGTCTCAGACGAGCGCGGCGGCGATCTCGGCCGCCAGGCGGGCGTTGTTCTTCACCAGCGCGATGTTGGTGACGAGGCTGCGGCCGGCGGTCAGTTCCAGCATGCGGCCGAGCACATAGGGCGTCACCTGCTTGGCGCGGATGCCGTCGCGCTCGGCATCGGCGATCGCCTGATCGATGTAGCCGCGCATTTCCTCGGCCGGGATCTCGTCGGCGAGCGGCACCGGGTTGGCGACCAGCAGGCCGCCCTCGAGGCCGATCTCGGCGCGCTTGGCGATGAAGGCGGCGATTTCGCGCGGCGCGTCGAGGCGCAGCGGCGTCGGCAGCCCGCTCTGGCGCGACCAGAAGGCCGGCACTTCGTCCTGGCCGACGGTGACGACCGGAACGCCCAGCGTTTCCAGCACTTCCAGCGTCTTCGGAATGTCGAGGAGAGCCTTGGCGCCGGCGCAGACGACGGTCACCGGGGTCTTCGGGAATTCGTAGAGATCGGCGGAGACGTCATAGGTGGTCTCGGCGCCGCGATGCACGCCGCCGATGCCGCCCGTCGCGAAGACGCGGACGCCGGCGAGATGGGCGGTGATCATGGTGGCGGCGACCGTGGTGGCGCCGGGGCGGCCGGTCGAGAGCGCGAAGGCGAGGTCGGCGCGCGACACCTTCATCACGTCCTTGAGGCCGGCGAGGCGCTCCAGCTCGTCCGCCGTCAGGCCGACCCGGATCTTGCCGTCCATGATGGCGATGGTCGCCGGCACCGCGCCATTGGCCCGCACGATGTCCTCGACGGCGCGCGCCGTCGCGACGTTGTCGGGATAGGGCATGCCATGCGTGACGATCGTCGTTTCCAGAGCGACCAGCGGCTTGCCGTCGGCCTTCGCCGCCGCGACTTCGTCGGACAGGATGATGAGATCGGACTTCGACATTCTGAGAATCACCGTTCTGAGGGGGCGGGCGGCGCCGAATTCGGCGAAGCGCATCCGCGAAAAGGCGGAACATGGCCGATCGCCCCGGCTCTCGGCAAGCCCTGGATCGCGCACCAGCCATGATCGGCGCACGTGTCGCGGGCGTTCGATTGCGGGACGCCGCATTTGCGGGTCATATCATCGTCCGATCGTACGTACCCGCGCGGCGGTTCCGCGCCGGCAGCAAGAGGCCTCAGGCATGTCGAAGACCGCTCTCATCACCGCCGCCAGCAAGGGAATCGGCGCTGGCATCGCCCGCCGCCTTGCCGCCGACGGTTTTCGCGTTGGCCTGCTCGGCCGCTCCGAAGGCGTCGAGGCGCTGGCGGCGGAACTGGGCGGCTTCGCGGTGCGGGGCGACGTGACCGTCGCGGCGGATCTCGAGGCGCTGGTCGAGCGGGGCCGCACTGAGACCGGCCGTATCGACGTCGTCGTCGCCAATAGCGGCCATAGTGCCAAGAAGAAGCTGCTCGATCTCGACGACGAGGACTGGCGCGCCGCGCAGGACATGTTCCTGCTGCCGACCGTGCGGCTGCTGCGGGCGGCGCGCGCCGATCTCGAAGCCTCGAAGGGTTCCTTCGTCGCCATGTCGAGCTTTGCGGCCACCCGCCCGGACGGCGATTTTGCTTCCTCCTCCGTGCTCCGGGCCGGCCTTTCCGCCTATGTCGCGGTCGCGGCGCGCACGCTCGCCAAGACGGGCGTCACCATCAACGCCGTCGCGCCGGGCTTCATCGATTCGCTGCCGAGCACGCCCGAGCGCATCGCCCGCATCCCGGCCGGCCGCTATGGCGAGGTGGCGGAGCTCGCCAGCACGGTCGCCTATCTGGTGTCGCCGCTGGCGCGCTATGTCACCGGCCAGACCATCACTGTCGATGGCGGCCTGACCGCGTGATCGACGGGCCGGGGCGGCCCTACCTTGCCTTCAGGTAGTCCGCCACGGCGGCATAGGCCGGCAGGCTCGTCGGATCGTTGGCGGCGTTGCTGGTGACCGGGTTCGAGGCGAAGCGGGCAATCACCATCTGCGCGGCCGGATCGACATAGATCGCCTGGCCGTGCACGCCGCGCGCCATGAAGGCGCCGTCCGCATTGTTCGTGATCCACCACATGCCGGTGTAGCTCCAGCCCGGCAGCAGCGGATAGTCGGCCTTGGCGAACTTCGCCGGATCGCCGCCGGCGCGGATATGGGCGATCGCCGCTTCCGGGATGATCTGCACGCCATCCTGCCGGCCGCCGTCGAGCATCAGCTGGCCGAGCCGCGCCAGGTCGCGCAGGCCGGCGTTGAAGCCGCCGCCGGCAAAGGGCGTGCCGATCGAATCGACGGTGTAATAGGCGTCGAGCTCGGCGCCCATCCGGCTCCAGATCCGCTCCGACAGCAGCGTCGCGACGGACTTGCCGGTGACGCGGGCGAGGATCCAGCCGAGCGCATCGGAATTGATCGTCTTGTAGCCGAAGGCCTCGCCGTGCTCGCCTTCCTTCCGCACCGTCTTCAGATAGTCGAAATAGCTGCGCGGCCCCCGGTAGTCGGCCGGTTTCGGCAGCGGACTGCCGGCGGCCGAATAGGCCCAGACATCGGCGTCGGGATCGGAATAATCCTCGCTGTAGTGAAGCCCGGTGGTCATGTCGAGGACGTGGCGGACGGTCGCGTCGCCGAAGGCGCTCCTGGCCAGCTCCGGCACCAGCGTTGCCACCTTGGCCTTGTCGTCGATCGTTCCGTCGGCGACGAGCATTTCGCCGAGCAGGCCGGTCAGCGACTTGGTCACCGACATCGCCGCGTGCTGACCGGTCTCGTCCAGGCAACCGGCATAGCGCTCATAGACCAGCACGCCCCTGTGCAGGATGACGAGCCCGTCCGTATAGTTGACGTCGAACGCGTCGCCGAACGTCATCGGCTTGACGCCGCCGATCGGGACGAAGGTCAGGGCGTCGATCGCGTCATCGATCCTCCGCTCGAAGAAGCGCAGCGGCCCGAGGCCGCGACCGACGCCGACGGTCGGCATCAGCTGGCGGAAATGGCAGACCGTCCAGCGCAGCTTGGGGAAGGCGAAATAGTCGCCGTCGCTGAAGCGGATGATCCTGTCGGCCGGTGGCGGCGCGCCGACCATCCAGCCGAGCGCCACCGGATCCGATTCTCGCGCGGTCATCGGGCCTGCCTCCTCGGCCGCTGCGGGCGGCAGCAGGAACAACATGCCGGCGGCGCCGAGGCCGGCGAGGGCCGTCGCGCCGGCGCGGCGAGCCCGCCCTGCGACACGCCGGAGCGGCAAGAACTGGGGAAACATCGGCGCAATCTCCCGTTCGGCGCCGGAGATCGGCCGGGGCGCGGCGCTCGCCCGCCCGCAAGTCTATCGCCTCCGCCCGCCCCGGCGCCACCGGAAGGCGGGGAGGGGCCGGAAACTTTGCGTCATTCCGCTTGAAGATGAGAACAAAACATGTACATTGTCCCTGTTTGCTCACTTCCGAGCGGTGTGGAATAAGGAGCCCGGAATGTCTCAATCTTCTCTCCGTCTCGTCGAAGGGGCCACCATGGACAAGTCGAAGGCGCTGGACGCAGCGCTCTCCCAGATCGAGCGAGCCTTTGGCAAGGGCTCGATCATGCGCCTCGGGCAGAACAAGGCCGTCGAGATCGGCACCGTATCCACCGGCTCGATCGGCCTCGATATCGCGCTCGGAATCGGCGGCCTGCCGCGCGGTCGCATCGTCGAGGTCTACGGGCCGGAATCGTCGGGCAAGACGACGATGGCGCTGCAGACCATCGCCGAAGCCCAGAAGAGTGGCGGCATCTGCGCCTTCGTCGACGCCGAGCACGCGCTCGACCCGGTCTATGCCCGCAAGCTCGGCGTCAATCTCGATGATCTCCTGATCTCGCAGCCTGACACGGGCGAGCAGGCGCTCGAGATCACCGACACGCTGGTGCGCTCCGGCGCGGTCGACGTGCTTGTCGTCGATTCGGTCGCCGCGCTGACGCCGCGCGCTGAAATCGAGGGCGAGATGGGCGACAGCCTGCCCGGCATGCAGGCGCGCCTGATGAGCCAGGCGCTGCGCAAGCTCACCGCTTCGATCTCCAAGTCGAACACCATGGTGATCTTCATCAACCAGATCCGCATGAAGATCGGCGTCATGTTCGGCAATCCGGAGACGACGACGGGCGGCAATGCGCTGAAGTTCTATGCCTCCGTCCGCCTCGACATCCGCCGCATCGGCGCGATCAAGG
>JAFKJZ010000626.1 GCA_017305815.1 Hyphomicrobiales bacterium | reverse complement strand
CTAGCCTGCCGCGCGCGGCGCACGCCGCAGCCTAATTCAACAATGATCGGATGGATGATGCAGTACCGCCGTTTGGGCAAGTCCGGCCTGCAGGTCAGCGAGTTTTCGCTCGGTTCCTGGGTGACGTTCGGCAAGCAGGTCGACCAGCGCGACGCGCTCGACATCATGACGCTCGCCTATGATCGCGGAATCAACTTCTTCGACAATGCCGAGGGCTACGAGGCCGGTGTCTCCGAGACGCTGATGGGCGAGGCGCTGGCCAAGCTCGCCTGGAGCCGCGATTCCTACATCGTCTCCAGCAAGGTGTTCTGGGGCGGCTCGAAGCCGACGCAGCGCGGCCTGTCGCGCAAGCATGTCACCGATGCCTGCCACGCGGCGCTGAAGCGCCTGCAGGTCGAATATCTCGACCTCTATTTCTGCCACCGACCCGACATCGATACCCCGATCGAGGAAACCGTCCGCGCCATGCACGACCTCGTGCAGCAGGGCAAGGTGCTCTACTGGGGCACTTCGGAATGGACGGCGCAGCAGCTGACCGAGGCCTGGGCCGTCGCCAAGGACCTCAGGATCACGCCGCCGACCATGGAGCAGCCGCAGTACAATCTGTTCGAGCGCGAGAAGGTCGAGGGCGATTATCGCCCGCTCTACGATTTGATGGGCCTCGGCACGACGATCTGGTCCCCGCTCGCCTCCGGCATTCTCACCGGCAAGTACAACAAGGGCATTCCGGCCGGCAGCCGCCTCGACCTGCCGGGCTATGAGTGGCTGAAGGAGATCTGGCAGGGCGAGAAGGGCAAGCAGCGCATCGCCCAGGTCGAGAAGCTGGCGGCGCTGGCGGAGGAGATCGGCCTGCCGATCCACCACATGGCGCTGCTCTGGTGCCTCGCCAACAAGAACGTTTCGACGGTCATCCTTGGCGCCTCGAAGAAGAGCCAGCTCGAGGACAACCTCGCTGCCCTCGACAGCCGCGGGAAGCTGACTCAGGACGTGCTTGACCGGATCGACGCCATCCTCGGCAACAAGCCGGCGGCGCCCGCCCGCTACTGAGCGCTGACGCGCCTCCTTCGAAGAACATCGCATGGCCGGGCTCGTCCCGGCCATGCCCGTTTCGAGGGTTCCGTCGCAGCGCGGCCGACATCTTGGGTTGTGGCCTTGTTGGCGGCGCGCGCCGATGTATCATGCCGGTACTGCCGTCGTGATATCGGGGCCCATCGATGAAGCTGAAATCCCTTTCCGCTCGCCTTTCGGCGTGCGCCACGGCGCTGAGCCTGCTGCTCGCCGCCGGCTCCGCCACCCATGCGGCGGCGGGGACGCTGGAGACCGTCAAGACGCGCGGCATGCTCGTCTGTGGCGTCAGCGAGGGGCTCGGCGGCTTTTCCGAGAAGGACGAGCAGGGGGCCTGGCGCGGCTTCGACGTCGATTTCTGCAAGGCGGTCGCACTCGCGATCTTCGCCGATGCCGGCAAGGTCGACTATGTGCCGCTGTCGGCGACCGACCGCTTCAAGGCGCTGACGGATGGCAAGGTCGACCTTCTCTCCCGCAACAGCACCTGGACGCTTTCGCGCGATGCCGGGCAGTCGCTGGAATTCGTCGGCGTCAGCTATTTCGACGGCCAGGGTTTCATGGTGCCGGCGCTCTATGGCGCGACCAGCCCGCTGCAATTGAACGGCGCCACCGTCTGCGTTGTCAGCGGAACCACGACGCAGGACAACGCCGCCGCCTATTTCGAACGGGCAGGCCTCAAGGTGTCGTTCCTGCCCTTCGCCGAGCGGCAGGACGCCCGCAAGGCCTATGCCGACGGCAAGTGCGACGCCTAT
>JAFKJZ010000625.1 GCA_017305815.1 Hyphomicrobiales bacterium | reverse complement strand
GCCATGCGGATATTGAGCAGCTTGCGGTATTCCTCGACGAGGTCGCGCTCCTTGCGCTCGTCGACAAACAGGCCAAGGCGGTCGATTCGGTCGAGCGCCGCGATCGAAAGATTGGTGCGGATCGCCTGGGCCAGGAACAGCGCCTGCTGCTTACGATCCTCCGGCACCAGCCCGATCCCGTATTTGATGGCGTCGCGCGGCGAACGGATGTCGACCGGCTGGCCGTCCACCAGCACGCGGCCGGAATCGAACGGGTCGGCTCCGAAGATCGCTCGCGCCGTCTCGGTCCGCCCGGCGCCGACCAGCCCGGCGATGCCGAGGATCTCGCCACGCCGCACATTCAGGGTGACGTCCTGCAATTCTGTCGCGTGAGGATCATGCGCCGAGCGGCGGCGCGTCAGCCCCTCGACCGCCAGCGCCACCGCGCCAGCATCGCTCGCCTCGCGGTGCGAGAACAGTGCATTGACCTCGCGGCCGACCATAAGGCGGATGATGCCGTCGATCGTCGTCTCATTGACCTTGCCGGCGCCGACATTGCGTCCGTCGCGCAGCACGGTGAGCCGATCGCAGATCTCGACGACCTCCTCGAGACGGTGCGTCACGAAGATGATCGAAATGCCTTCCGCCTTGAGCTGGCGGACGATGCGGAACAGCTTTTCCACCTCGGCGAGGCTGAGTGCCGAGGTCGGCTCGTCCATGATGATGATGCGCGATTGCATGGAAAGCGCGCGGGCGATCTCGACCATCTGCTGCTCGGCGACCGAGAGATCGCGCACCAGCGTCATGGGGCTGCGCTCCAGGCCGATGCGACGGATCAGCTTCAGCGTCTCCGCCTCCATCTTCGCCCAGTTGACGAAGAAGCGCGGGCCCGGCTCGCGGCCGATGAAGACGTTCTCGGCGATCGTCATGTCGGGGGCGAGGGTGAATTCCTGGTAGATCGTGACGATGCCGAGCTTCTGCGCGTCCTGCGGCGTCGCGAGCGTCACTTCACGGCCATCGATCGCGATGGTGCCGCGGTCGGGCGACTGCGCGCCAGCCAGGATCTTCAGCAGGGTCGACTTGCCGGCCCCGTTCTCGCCGAGCAGCGCATGGATCTCGGCCGGTGCGACCTCGAGATCGACGCCGTCGAGCGCCTTGACGCCGGGAAAGCTCTTGGCGATGCCGGTCATCTTCAGAAGGGGATGCGGATCGTTCATCGGTGTTCGCTTGCGATGGAGCACGGGAGCATCCGCCCTCGCCGATAACGGGTGAGGACGAAACGGATAGATCGGCGGGAAAAGGAGCGCCAGCGGCCGGACCTTTCCCGTCCATTCGGGATCCTCGGCCCCAAGACCGGGATCGGCTGCGCGTCGAACCAGGGACCGGAGCCCTCGGCGGGCGCACGCCTTTCCTGCCGGCTCGAAGTCCAAGAATTCGCTACGTCGAGTTGCTTGGACAGAGGCAGCCATCCGGCCGCGACGATCGACCGGGATGCCGCGTCGGCAAGGGTGCGTCCCGTTTCGGGATCCCAGAGAGGCCGGAGACGGCGAAGGCGTTCCGCGCCAATGGCACGGAACGCCTTGCCCGGAGTTTCAGACTACTTCAGCTCGCCGAGACGCTCGGCGATGTTGAGGTTGTCCTTGGTGATCGCCACCGGAGTCAGCAGGGTGACCGCCTCGGCCGGCTTCTTGCCGTCCTTGATGAAGGCGACCAGCGTGTCGACGCCCATGGCGCTCTGCTTGCCCGGGAACTGCTCGATCGTGGCGGTCAGGCCGCCGTCACGAACCTGGCCAAGCGCTTCCGGCAGGGCGTCGAAGCCGATGATGGCGATGCCCGAC
>JAFKJZ010000624.1 GCA_017305815.1 Hyphomicrobiales bacterium | reverse complement strand
ACCGGAATCCACGGATCGGCATCGCCTCCGGAGAGATAGACCGGCCCGCCGGGCGGCACCGCCTCGGCGCGCGCATCGGCCAGGACGCCGACGCGACAGCCGGTGAGCGCCGCCAGCGCCTCCGGCGGCGGCAGCCCGGCGCAGAGATATTCGATGGCGAGGCAGGCGCCCTGCGAGAAGCCCGCCAGCAGCAGCGGCCGGCCCGGCAGTTCACCGCGAGCCGCCGCGACGGCGGCCGCCACATGATCGAGCGCGGCGGAAAGCTGCGCGCGGGCGACCGGCGTCAACGGATCGACGGCCCGCGCATCCCACCACGCGCCCTCAGGGGCGCGCGGCAGAACGAAGGCCACGGCCGGCGCGGAAAGCCGCGCTAGCACATGGGACTGCATCTCCTCCGGCGATTGGCCGCGGCCGTGGACGAAGACGCAGATCGCCTTCGCCTCCGGAGCCCTCGAGCCAAGCCTGAGCGGTCCGCCGCCTGGGTTCATGCGAACTCCGCCTGCTCCAGCCCGGAACGAAGCTCGTCCTCGCGGTCCTTGAACCAGGGCGGGAAGACCAGCGTCTTGCCGATCGCGCCCGGGGGCTCGTCCTTGGCCCAGCCTTCCGGCGTCGTCCAGGCGAGTTCGAACAGCGCGCCGCCCGGCGAGCGGACATAGCAGGACTTGAAGTAGTTGCGGTCCTTCTGCTCCGAGATATCCGTGAAGCCGAGGCCCTCGATATGGGCGCGGAGCTTCAGCTGGTTCTCTTCGTCGCCGGTGTTCAAGGCCAGGTGGTGGATGGTGCCACCCGCCAGCGTCCAGGTGCCCTGCTGCGTCTCGCGGTCGAGAACCACCTCAACGCGCTGGATGACGCCGCTCGCGTCCGGCACACGGTAGACGAGGCCCTCATGCGTGTCGGCCTCCTTCGTGAGCGGCAGCGCGATGGTGAGGAAATCGTCCATGGCGGTGCGGTCCATGACGGCGACGACGCTGCCATAGATGCCCTTGATGCCGTGCTTCCTGCCGATGCCCTGCGCGGCATTGGTGATCGGCTCGCGCGGATCGCCGTCGCTTTCCACCAGTTCGTGCGGGATGCCGCACGGATGGGCAAAGGCGACGCGGACAGCGCCGAAGCGGGTGATCTTGGCGGCTTCGATGCCGCGGGCGTTCAGCCGGTCGACCCAGAAATCGGCGGCGCCGACGGGGATCGACTGCAGGATGGTGCGGGACTGGTTGGTGCCGCGACGGCCATAGACGGCCGGCTTGCGGAACGGGAAGGTGGTGATGATGGTCGAGGCATCGCCGTTCGGCGAACCGTAATAGAGGTGGTAGACGGGGACCACGCCGTCGAACAGCACCGTCCGCTTCACCGAGTGCAGGCCCAGCGCCTTGGTATAGAAGTCGAAGTCTTCCTGCGCGCCGTCGGTCGACATCGTCAGGTGGTGGTAGCCACTAATCCGTGACATGTGAATCTCCTCCCAGTATTGCAGCGTCGCCCCGCCCCTCCGGGCAGAGCACGAGATTGAGGTCGAGGCCGTGGTTCCGCTTGCCGCCATTCGGCTGCAAGGTCTGGAAATCGGCCAGGAGCTCGGGTTTGACCCCAAAGATGGCATCCCGACCGATGGCGGCATCCGCCCGGTCGAAGATGTGGGTCGTCAGCGTCTCGAACCCCTCCGCCGAGACGCGGAAATGCATGTGCGCCGGCCGTTCCAGGCAGAGGCCTAGCGCCGCCATGAAACGTCCAACAGGCCCGTCGGACGGCAGCGAATAGCCCTTCGGCTTGATCGTCAGGAACTTGAACCGCCCCTGCGCGTCCGTGCGGAAATTGCCGCGCGCCGAGAGATAGG
>JAFKJZ010000623.1 GCA_017305815.1 Hyphomicrobiales bacterium | reverse complement strand
ATCCCCAGGGCCACAGGCCGGCCAGGGCCGAGAACAGCGCGCCATGGGCGGCGCCGGTGCGGTCGATGATCAGCACGCGGTCGCCGGGCGCGATCTCGACCGAGGTTTCGTCGAGCACGGCGCGCTGTCCCGTCCAGTCGACCGCGACATGGTCGAGCTCGAGATTGCCGAGCGGCTCGAGGTCATATTCGATGCGCTCGCCGCTGGAGCGCGGCTGCTCGAGCGTCACCAGCGCCTGGCGGAAGGTCATCACGCGGGCGAGCGTCGCGCGCCAGTCGGCGATCGAGCTGAAATTGTCGACGAACCAGCGCAGGCTGTTCTGCACCTGGTTGAAGGCGCCGACCACCATCATCAGTTCGCCGAAGGAGAGCGTGCCGCCAAAATAGGCGGGCGCCGCGATGACGATCGGCGCGACCAGGCCGATCCAGCCATAGCCAGCCGTGACCCATGTCAGCCGGGCGAGCGAATTGACGAAACGGCGCATCACCTCGATGACGCGACCGAGCTCGTCGTCGAGGCGCCGCTTCTCGTCCGCCTCGCCGGCGTTGAGGACGATGCCGTTGGCGTTCTCGTTGACCTGCACCATGGCGAAACGGAGATCCGCCTCGCGGGCATAGCGCTCGACGCCGATGCCGATCAGCGGCCGGCCGACGCGCCAGCTCACCCAGGAACCGGTCAGGGCGAAGATCAGCGCGCACCAGACCATGTAGCCGGGAATCGAGAAGCTGTAGTCGCCGACATGCAGCACCACGCCACTCGACAGCACCCAGAGCACGCCGACGAAGCTGATCAGGAGAAGCGTCGACTGGAACAGGCCGATGCCGAGGCCGGCGGAGAGCTCGGCCAGGTGGCGGGCATCCTCGTGCACGCGCTGGTCCGGGTTGATGCCGATGTCACCGGCGTCGCCGAGCAGCACCAGACGGCGCGGCGCCATCCACTGGGCGATGAGGTCACGCGTCAGCCATTGGCGGGACTGCAGTGTGATCATCTGCGCCAGCCAGGTCTGCGCGACGTTTAGCACGAGCAGCACGCCGGCGATGCCGAAGAACACCATCAGATAGTAGAGGAAGGACGAGAAGTTGCGCGTCTCGATCGCGTTGTAGAACGGGCTGTTCCAGCGGTTCAGCACCACCTGCATGCCGGCGGTGGCGATGATGACGGTGACGATGCCGACGGAGAGAAGCACGAAGGTGGGCCGGCCGGAAGAGTTCCACAACGCCGCGACGAAGGCCCTGAATTGCTGAATCAGTTCCGCGATTTCATCCGTCACGCCGTCTCCGGCGTCCGGCATGGAGTCATCAGGTCTCTCGGTCATTGCCTCGACGATCCGGCTTCGGCGCAGCAGAGCATACGCCCTGGCGTGAGATTATCGCGCATCATTCCATCCGGTGTCGCGCGGCGAATGCGGTTTCCCGAGCAAACTGTTGCCGAACAACATCAAGTCAAGTCGATGCGGCCAACCGTCCCGGTTGCGGCGCCGGCCGCCCGTCTCGCGCTCGCGCTGGCGACAGGCTAGCATCCGCGGGAAGGGGATTCCGGAACGGCCCGAAGGGAGCGGCGCGGACCGCCCGCCCGCCGCGCGGCAAGCGCGGGGGCCCGCGGCGCGACGGCTCCGGCCGGCTCCGGACGCGAAGCAGGGGTTCGGGAGGACCGCATGAGCCAATTCATCCTGGCGATCGACCAGGGCACGACGTCGACCCGCGCCATCGTCTTCGACGAGACCTACCATGTGCGCGGTACAGGCCAGCAGGAGTTTCCACAGCATTTCCCGCGCTCCGGCTGGGTCGAGCACGATCCGGAGGACATCTGGCGCACGGTGCAGGAGACGATGCG
>JAFKJZ010000622.1 GCA_017305815.1 Hyphomicrobiales bacterium | reverse complement strand
CTCGTCATCCTGAACGCGCTCGACGGCGCGCCGATCCGCGTCTATGGCGACGGCTCCAATGTGCGCGACTGGCTCTATGTCGAGGATCACGCCCGCGCCGCGAGCGCGCGCGCCAGCTGGCCGCTGGAGCCGGCAACGAAGATCCGCGTCAGTCCGCGCCCTCCAGCAGGCCGAGGCGCTGGCCGCGATAGACGCCGCTGCGGATCGGCTCCCACCAGTCGCGCCGGTCGAGATACCAGGCGACGGTCTTCTCGATGCCGCTGTCAAAGTTTTCCGCCGCCCGCCAGCCGAGTTCCGTCTCCGCCTTGGTCGGGTCGATGGCGTAGCGCTGGTCGTGGCCGGGCCGGTCGGCGACGAACTCGATCAGTTCGGCATGCCGCCGGCCGCCGAGTCGGCGATCGAGAATGGCGCAGATGCCCTGCACCACGTCGAGAGTGGTGCGCGCGTTGCGGCGGCCGATAGTGTAGCTCGCGCCCGGCTTGCCCCGCGTCAACGCCAGGAACAGGGCGCGGGCGTGATCCTCGACATAGAGCCAGTCGCGCACATTGGAGCCGTCGCCATAGACGCGGATCGGCGCGCCGTCGAGCGCGTTCAGGATGACGAGCGGGATCAGCTTCTCCGGGAAGTGGTACGGCCCGTAATTGTTGGAGCAGTTGGAGATCAGCGCCGGCAGGCCATAGGTGCGCTGCCAGGCGCGGACCAGATGGTCCGACGCGGCCTTGCTGGCCGAATAGGGCGAGGAAGGGTCATAGGGCGTCGCCTCGTGGAACAGGCCGTCCTCCCCGAGCGAGCCGAACACCTCGTCGGTCGAGACATGCAGGAAGCGGAAGGCCGAGCGCTTCTCGGCGCCGAGCGTGTCGTGATAGGCGCGCGCCGCTTCCAGCAGCGTCGCCGTACCCATGATGTTGGTCTCGAGGAACACGCCGGGAGCACCGATCGATCGGTCGACATGGCTCTCGGCCGCGAGATGGATGACGCCGTCCGGCTCGTAGCGACGGAAGACGTCGGCAAGCGCGCCCGCATCGCCAATGTCGGCCTGCACGAAGGCATAGAGCGGATGATCGGCGATCGGCGCCAGCGAGGCGAGGTTCGCGGCATAGGTCAGCTTGTCGACATTGACGACGCCGACCCCGAGATCACCGACCAGATGGCGGCAGAGAGCCGAACCGATGAAGCCGGCGCCGCCGGTGACGAGAACACGCATACGAGACCGACCACCCTGTTAAGCGGTCAGCCTAACCCCTCCCCCTGTCATCGCAAAGGCGGCCTGTGGAAGACGGGCTCAGGCGCTGCCGATGAAGATGCCGGCGGCGAGCACCAGCAGGCCGCCCAGCACGACCTGCCCCATGGCGGAATGGAACTTCGTGTCCATGTAGCGCCAGCGGATCCAGGCGATGGCGATGAGCTCGGCCAGCACCACGACACCGGCCACCACCGTCGCCGTCCAGAAATGCGGGATGAGGAAGGGCAGCGTGTGGCCGAGGCCACCGATCGCGGTCATCACGCCGCAGACGACGCCGCGCAGCCAGGGATGGCCGCGGCCGGTGATGACGCCGTCGTCCGACAGCGCTTCGGTGAGGCCCATTGAGATGCCGGCGCCGATCGAGGCGGCGAGACCGACCAGAAAGGCGCTGAACGAATTCTGCGTAGCGAAGGCGGCGGCGAAGATCGGCGCCAGCGTCGAGACGGAGCCGTCGATCAGGCCGGCAAGGCCGGGCTGGACCACCTGCATGACGAACATGCGCCGCCGCGTCGCGTCCTCCTCGCTCCGCACGCTCTCGCGCAGGTGCTCGGCCTCGAGTTCCTCGACCTTGCGCTCGTGCTGCGCCTCCATGGCGGC